>CAYYOE010000026.1:13716-19632 GCA_964473055.1 uncultured Rhodobacterales bacterium
GAGATGATGCACACCTCGATGCCGCGATACGATCTTGAACGTTATGGCACCGCGCCGCGCGCGTCGCCACGCCAGTCGGACCTGATGATCGTCGCGGGCACGCTGACCAACAAGATGGCGCCCGCGCTGCGCAAGGTCTACGACCAGATGCCGGAACCGCGCTACGTCATCAGCATGGGGTCCTGTGCCAACGGCGGGGGTTACTACCACTACAGCTATTCGGTGGTGCGGGGCTGCGACAGGATCGTGCCGGTCGACATCTATGTGCCTGGCTGCCCGCCCACGGCCGAGGCGCTGCTGTACGGCATCCTGCAGCTTCAGCGGAAGATCCGCCGCACCGGGACGATCACGCGATGACCGACGCCTCCGATACCTCCGTCGACAATCTGGAATACCTGGCCGCCCATATCGAGACCCGCCGCAGCGATTGCGTGCAGTCCTGGGAGGTGGCCCACGGCGAGCTGACCATGACGGTGACGCCGGCGAACCTGCCCGGGTTCGTCGAATTCCTGCGGTCCGACCGCACCTGCCGGTTCTCGACGCTGGTGGACATCACGGCCGTCGACCACCCGGAACGCGAGGCGCGGTTCGACGTGATCTACCACTTCCTGTCGATGTACGAGAACCACCGCATCCGGCTGCGGACCGAGGTGCGCGAGGACGAGATGGTGCCCTCGATCATCGGGGTGCATCCGTCCGCGAACTGGTTCGAGCGCGAGATCTTCGACATGTTCGGCATCCTGTTCTCGGGCCACCCCGACCTGCGGCGCATCCTGACGGACTACGGGTTCCGGGGCTTCCCGCTGCGCAAGGACTTCCCCACCACCGGCTATGTCGAGGTGCGCTATGACGAGGCGCAGAAGCGGGTGGTCTACGAGCCGGTGAAGCTGGTGCAGGAATACCGGCAGTTCGATTTCATGAGCCCCTGGGAAGGCGCGCAATACGTCCTGCCGGGCGACGACAAGGCGGAGGCCAGGGGGTGAGCGTGCCTCCGCTTCTGTTCTGCGTCGGCGCGACGAAGGCCGGGACAAGCTGGCTGCATCGCGTCCTGTCGGACCACCCGGATTGTGCGCTCCGCTCGATCAAGGAGCTGCACTGGTTTGACGCCATCGACAGGTGCGAGATCGACCGCCAGATCGCAGAAGTTACGGCACGTCGTGCGCGCTACCTTGCCGAGATGAAGGGTGCGGGGCCGCATCGCCTGGCCACGCGCACGCGCCAGGTGAAGGATTGCAATGACTGGCTGAAGGTTCTCTTGGAAGGCGACGAGCGGGCCTACATGTCCTACCTTACCGCCGGAGCTGATGGGCGTATGGTTGCCGACATGACGCCGGCCTATGCGCTGTTGTCCGAAGAGCGGCTGCGCGGCATGGCCGCGCTCGTACCGGATGTGCGGTTTATCTATCTGATCCGCGATCCCGTGGAACGGCTGTGGAGCCATGTACGGATGATCGCCGCGGAACGGGCGGCGAAGGATGGCAACCACGATGGCCGTGCGGCCCATCTTCTGGGGCGTGTTTTTCGCGGGAAGGAGAGCGAAATCTCGTCGCGGAGCGACTATCGTGGTGCCATTGGCAGGCTGTCGCGCGCGATCGATCCGAGGCGCCTTCTGGTGGCTGTGGCCGAAGAGATGTTCACTGCCGAAGGGTTTGCACGGATCATGGCATTTCTCGGCCTCGCGGTGCCGCAGGTCGATTTCGGGCGCCGCATACACGCAGGCCCCGAGGGCGAACTTGCGCCACAGTCGCGGGCCGAGGCACGGGCATGGCTTTCTGCGCAATACGAGTTCGTGGCCGATTGGCTGGGGCGCCGCCCCGCCGGTTGGGCCTATGAGCCTGAAAGGGTCTGAACCATGGACGGCAAGTTCGACGACGCGCTGACGGGCGAGCAGAAGATCCGCAACTTCAACATCAACTTCGGCCCGCAACACCCCGCGGCACATGGCGTTCTGCGTCTGGTGCTGGAGCTGGACGGCGAGATCGTCGAACGCTGCGATCCGCATATCGGCCTGCTGCACCGCGGGACCGAAAAGCTGATGGAAAGCCGCACCTACTTGCAGAACCTGCCGTATTTCGACCGGCTGGATTACGTCGCGCCGATGAACCAGGAACATGCCTGGTGCCTGGCCATCGAGAAGCTGACGGGCGTGCAGGTGCCCCGCCGGGCGTCGCTGATCCGGGTTCTCTATTGCGAGATCGGGCGCGTGCTGAACCACCTGCTGAACGTGACCACACAGGCCATGGACGTGGGCGCGCTGACCCCGCCGCTCTGGGGGTTCGAGGAACGCGAAAAGCTGATGGTGTTCTACGAACGCGCCTGCGGGGCGCGGCTGCATGCGGCCTATTTCCGGCCCGGCGGCGTGCATGTGGACCTGCCGCCCGACCTGCTGGACGACATCGAGGCCTGGACCGAGACCTTCCCCAGGGTCGTGGACGACATCGACACGCTGCTGACGGAAAACCGCGTGTTCAAGCAGCGCAATGCCGATATCGGCATCGTGACGGAAGAAGATATCCTGAACTGGGGCTTCTCGGGCGTCATGGTGCGGGGATCGGGCCTGGCCTGGGACCTGCGGCGGTCGCAGCCCTACGAATGCTATGACGAGTTCGACTTCCTGATCCCCGTGGGCAAGAACGGCGACTGCTATGACCGCTACCTCTGCCGCATGGCCGAGATGCGCGAGAGCGTGAAGATCATCCGGCAAGCCATTGCGAAGCTGCGTGAACCGTCCGGGCAGGGCGACGTTCTGGCGCGCGGCAAGATCACGCCGCCGCCGCGGGCAGAGATGAAGACGTCGATGGAAGCGCTGATCCATCACTTCAAGCTTTACACCGAAGGGTTCCATGTGCCCGCCGGTCAGGTCTATGCCGCGGTCGAGGCGCCGAAGGGCGAATTCGGTGTGTATCTGGTCGCCGACGGCACCAACCGCCCCTACCGCGCCAAGCTGCGCGCGCCGGGGTTCCTGCACCTGCAGGCGATGGACTACATCGCCAAGGGCCACCAGCTGGCCGACGTGGCCGCAATCATCGGGACGATGGACGTGGTGTTCGGGGAGATCGATCGGTGAGTGTCCCGCAAGGGCCTCTCCCCTCTCCCCTCTCCGATGCGGAGAGGGGAAGCGCGCCATACGCAGGTGCGGCGCGGGGATCGTTCGGGCGTGGGCCCGGAATGACGGTGCGCGCCCGCGCCCTGCGAGGGAACCTGACCGATGCCGAGCGCGCCCTCTGGCAGCGCCTGCGCGGCGACGCGCTTGGCGTGCGGTTCCGCCGCCAACTGGTGATCGACGCGCGCTACATCGTCGATTTCTGCGCGCCCGAGCAGCGCCTCGTGGTCGAAGTCGATGGTGGTCAGCACACAGACAGCCCCGGCGACCGGGTCCGCGACAGCTATCTGCAACGCCGCGGCTATCGCGTGCTGCGGTTCTGGAACACCGACGTCCTGCGCGACCTCGATGCCGTTCTGACGGCAATCCATGACGCCATCCATGCCGGTCGCGACGTCAACCCGTCGCGCTTCCCCTCTCCGCCCCGGAGAGGGGAGAGGGGAGAGGCCCTGTCCGGCTCTACCACGGAAACCCCCTGAATGCTCCGCCGCCTCGCCCTTCACCAGCCCGACGCCTTCGCCTTCACGCCCGCCAATCTGGCCTGGGCGGAAGCGCAGATCACCAAGTATCCGCCCGGACGCCAGGCCAGCGCGATCATCCCGCTTCTGTGGCGCGCGCAGGAGCAGGAGGGCTGGCTGTCCCGCCCCGCGATCGAGCATGTCGCCGACATGCTGGGCCTCGCCTATATCCGCGCGCTGGAAGTCGCGACATTCTACTTCATGTTCCAGTTGCACCCGACCGGGTCGGTCGCCCATGTTCAGATCTGCGGCACCACGTCCTGCATGATCATGGGCGCCGAGGACCTGACTGCGGTCTGCGAGCGCCGGATCGGGGGTGCGCACCATGTCAGCGCCGACGGCAAGTTCAGCTGGGAAGAGGTGGAATGCCTGGGCGCCTGCGCCAACGCCCCCATGGCCCAGATCGGCAAGGACTATTACGAGGACCTGACGCCCGAGATCCTGGAGCGCATCCTGGATGACCTCGCCGCGGGCAAGGTGCCCGCCCCCGGCCCGCAGCAGGGCCGTTTCGCGTCCGAACCCAGCGGCGGCATCACCTCGCTGAAGGCCGTGCCGGGCGCGGCCGAGGCGCACAACGGGTCGGTCGCGCTGGCGCTGGCCATCGGCGACACGGTCAAGCGCATCGACGGGACCGAGGTGCCGCTGACCGCACCCTGGCAGGGCAAGCCCGCGCGGCCCGAAAAGCCCCGCAAGCGCACGCCGTCCGAACCCGACGGAGCATCGGCCAAGCTGGAGGTGGAAGCCGCCGAAGCGGCGGCGGTTCCGGATGCGCAGCCCGCGCCCGCCGGGGCGGGCACAAAGCCCGCGCTGCTGACCGAAGCACGCGCCGGCGGGCCGGACGACCTGAAGCGGATCAAGGGCGTCGGCCCCAAGCTCGAGGCGCTTCTGCACCGGATGGGCGTATTCCATTTCGACCAGATCGCCGCCTGGACCGGGGCCGAGGTCGCGTGGGTGGACGAGGCGCTGGAGGGCTTCAAGGGCCGGGTCAGCCGCGACGGATGGGTCGCACAGGCGAAAATCCTCGCTTCCGGGGGAGAGACAGAGTTCTCGAAACGGGCTAGAACCTGATCCGGGACGCGTGAAGACCCGCAAAGGGAGAGAGCCTTATGGACCAGAAACAGACCCCGATGACGCTTGCGCTGGTTGGCGCGATCGCAGGAGGCGTGACGGTTGTTGCCTTTCTGATGCTCATGGTGATGGGGGGCTATGCCTTCTCGCCTGCGGCATTCCTTGCCATTCTCGTCGGCCTGATCGTGGCCATCGTGCTGTATGTCGGGTTCCATCAGGCCGGACCCGCGCCGGTGGTAGCCCCGCAGGCCGCACCCGCGCCAAAGCCCGTCGCGGCGGCGGCGCCCGCACCGGCAGCGCCCGCCGCTGCGCCTGCCGCGACACCTGCTCCGCCCCCAGCGGCAGCCCCCGCAGCGGTTGCCGAGGCAGCTGCGCCCGCGCCCGCCCCAGATGCAGAGGTGGCGTCTGCCCCGGCAGGCGAGGCGGCCCGCCCCGCTGGTCTTGCCGCGCCCGAAGGTGCAGCCGACGACCTGAAGCAGATAAAGGGCGTCGGGCCGAAGCTGGAAAAGATGCTGAACGGCATGGGCTACTGGCATTTCCGCCAGATCGCGGCCTGGACGTCGGCCGAGATTGCCTGGGTCGACGAGAACCTGGAAGGGTTCAAGGGGCGGGTCACGCGTGACGACTGGGTGCCGCAGGCCAAGGTGCTGGCCAGTGGTGGCACAACCGACTTCGCCGCCAAGGTGAAGGACGGCGAGGTCTACTGAGCCCACCATGACAATTGACCCGGATCGCGACCGGCATCTGGCCCGGCAGGGCCGGATCGCTGCGGTCGTGATCGCACTGTCCGGTCTTGTCGCATTGCTTGCGCCGTGGATCACCGCCAGACTGGGTCTGACGGTGCGGCACGAGATGCTGTTCTACCTGGCGTCGCTGGGCGGTTTCGTCTGGGCGCTGGTGGTGACGGTTGGTATCTGGCGCGCGCGCCGAAGGGAATGACAGGAACACACGCATGCTGGCCGATAGCGACCGGATCTTCACCAATCTCTACGGGATGCACGACCGCAGCCTGAAGGGCGCGCAGGCGCGCGGGCACTGGGATGGCACGGCCGGGATCCTCGCCAAGGGGCGCGACTGGATCGTCACCGAGATGAAGGCCTCGGGCCTGCGGGGACGGGGCGGCGCGGGGTTTCCGACGGGGCTGAAGTGGTCGTTCATGCCCAAGGAATCGGACGGGCGGCCCAGCTATCTGGTGGTGAACGCCGACGAATCGGAGCCCGGCACCTG
>CAYYOE010000027.1:0-19594 GCA_964473055.1 uncultured Rhodobacterales bacterium
CGGATGATGGCCATGCCCTTCATCGAGGCCGCGCGCTGTGCGGGCGCCTCGCCCGCGCGGATCGCGGTGGCGCACCTGCTGCCGAACCTCGTGTCGCCCCTGGTGGTGCAGTTCACCCTGTCGCTGACCGCGATCATGCTGCTGGAAAGCACGCTGTCGTTCCTCGGCCTCGGCGTGCAACCGCCCACCGCGACGCTGGGCGCGATGGTGGGCGTGGGGCGCGACTACATGCCGACCGCGCCCTGGATCGTGCTGGCGCCCGCGATCCTGATCCTGCTCGTCACCTTCTCGATCCAGATCCTCGGCGACTGGCTGCGCGACCGCGCCGACCCGCGCCTGCGCCGCCGCTGACCCCGTTTCCCGTTCCCTGTCCCCAGAAAGGAGACCGACGATGAAGCACCTGATGATCGCCACGGCCCTGGCCACGGTCCTCGCAGGCGGCCTGTCCGCCCGCGAGCTAACCGTCGCCGCGGGCAACATGTCGAGCTACCTCGACCCCGGCCGCGACCATTCCAACGTGGGCTCGCAGTTCTACTACAACAGCTTCGACCCGCTGATTCACAAGGACTACTCGAAGTCCGAGCAGGTCTTCATGCCCGGCCTCGCGACCGAATGGACGCTGGTCGCCCCCACGACGATGGAGCTGAAACTGCGCGAGGGCGTGGTGTTCCACGACGGCACCACGATGACCGCCGACGACGTGGTCTTCTCGCTCAACCGGATGTTCCAGGCCGACTTCCCGCCCTACCAGGTGCGGATGCGCGACCGCCTGTCGAACTTCGATCGGGTCGAGAAGGTGGACGACCTGACCGTGCGCATCCACGTCAAGCGCGAGGAACCGCTGTGGGAGACGCTGCTAAACCTGCAGCAGACCTTTATCCTGCCCGAGGCCTACGTGAAGTCGCTGGCGGGTGATCCGAACGCTCTGGAGCACGACGACTACGAAGCGTTCTCGCTGGCCCCGGTGGGCACCGGCCCCTACCGCGTGGCCGAATTCGTCCCCGGCCAGAAGATCGTCTGGGAACGCCATGCCACGTTCTGGGGCGACGCCGCGCCGCTCGACCGCGTCACGGTCGTCCATGTGCCCGAGGTCGCCAGCCGCCTGACGAGCCTGCGCACCGGCGAGGCGCAGATCGCCACCAACATCGCGCCTGACCAGCTGTCGCTGATCGCGGCCGACCCGAACCTGAAGGCTGAAGGGATGCTGACGCCCCTGTTCCACGTCAACATCTTCAACGTGAACCATCCCAGGCTTGAAGACCCGCGCATCCGCCGCGCGATGACGCTGGCCATCGACCGCGATCTGTTGAACGAAGCGCTGTGGCTGGGCACGGCGCATGTGCCCTCGACCCACACGATGGCGGAATACGGCGATCTCTACATGCCGGAGCTGCAGACCTTCCGCCACAACCCCGAGGAAGCCAAGCGCCTGCTGGCCGAGGCCGGCTACGACGGGTTCGAGATCACCTACGACGTCCACTCGCCCAGCTACTACACCAACGACACGCTGGCCGCGCAGGCGATCATGGAGATGTGGGCCGCCGTCGGGATCAACGGCCGCATCCAGGCGCAGTCGAAGTGGACGGGCAACGACCCGAACATGATGGTGCGGACCTGGTCGAACCCGATGTACTTCGCTGACCCCTTTGGCAGCTTCGGGGTGATGTGGGCGCCGGGTGGCCCCTCGGAATCGGAAGGACGCTTCAACACCGACGCGGCCTATGCAGACGCCTGGGAGCGGTTCCGCTTCGGCACCACGGTCGAGGGTCGCCGCGAGGCCTACGCCGAACTGATGGCCCGGTTCGAGGAAGACCCGCCGATGCTGCCGCTCTACCGGCCGTACGAGAGCTGGGCGATGACCCAGGACATCAACTGGACGCCGCAAGCAGGGCACATTCCCTATGTGCTCGACTTCCGCGCGGGCGCGATCAGCTTCGCGACGAACTGACCCCGTCCGCGCCCCCGAAGCGGACCACCGGCCCGCCGCGAGCTCCCGCGGCGGGCCACCCATGCCCCGGAGAAGCCCCATGCCCCTGCGCCTTGCCATCATCACCGACATCCACCACGGACGCCCCTCGACCGCCAAGCGCGGCGACCGCGCGCTGCCGCTGATGACCGAGTTCGCCGCCTTTGTCCGCGACGCGGGCGTGACGCGCGTACTCGACCTCGGCGACCGCATTTCCGACGAGGACCGCGACACCGACCTCAGGTTGCAGGCGGAGGTGGCCGAGGCGTTCCGCGCCGTGCCCGCGCCAGTCTGGCACCTGAACGGCAACCACGACCGCGACCACCTGAGCGTGGCCGACAACGAGGCCATCCTCGGCCAGTCGCTTGACCACGAGGTGCACGATATCGACGGCTGGCGCATCGTCCTTTGGCGCGCCGACAGCCGCATCCGCCGCGGCGCCGAGGGCACGGGCTTCTTCCTGACCGAGGCCGATCTGGTCTGGCTCGCCCGCACCATGCAGGCCGCCGACCGGCCCTGCCTCGTGGTCAGTCATGTTCCCGTCTCGGGCCATGCCCAGACCGGAAACTACTACTTCCAGAACAACCCCGCGTCCTCGACCTATCCCATGGCCGACCGGGCGCGGGCGGCGCTGGCGCTGGCGCGCGTGCCGGTCGTCTGCCTGTCGGGGCACGTGCACTGGAACACGGTGACCTGCGTGGACGGGATCACCCACCTGACCCAGCAGTCGCTGACCGAAAGCTTCACAACGGGCGGCGAGGCCGCGGGCACAATGGGCGTGATCGAACTGGGCGAGACCGTGCGCTGGGAGGTTGCAGGCGACGACCCGTTCGCCTTCGCGTTCCGCCCGGCCGCGCGGCGCTGGACCCCGCCCCTGCCCGAATTCGCCCGCCACCCGGAACTGCGTGCGGCTCGGCTGGCGCAGGCGGCGGAGTAGGCCGGTGGCGCCGCTTCTGTCCGTCGAGAACCTGACGCTCTCCTTCGGGTCGCATCCGGCCGTGCGCGGGTTGTCCTTTGCCATCGGCCCGGGCGAGACCCTGGCGCTTGTGGGCGAAAGCGGGTCGGGCAAGTCGGCGACCGCGCTTGGCCTCCTGCGGCTGATCGAGCGCGAGGGTGGCCGCATCGCGGGCGGGCACGTGCTGTTGCATGGGGCGGACGGCGACCTGAACCTGACGGCGGCGGACACCCGGACGATGCAGGGCGTGCGCGGCAACCGCATCTCGATGATCTTTCAGGAACCGATGACCGCGCTGAACCCCGTCATGCGGCTGGGCGACCAGGTGGCCGAGGTGCTGCGCCTGCATCGCCGGGTCGGACGCGCCGAGGCGCGGGCCGAGGTGATCGACGCCTTCGCCCGCGTCCGCATCCCCGACCCCGCGCGCCGGGCCGACCAGTATCCGCACGAACTGTCCGGCGGCCTGCGCCAGCGTGTGATGATCGCCATGGCGCTGGCCTGCCGCCCGGACCTGCTGATCGCCGACGAACCCACCACCGCGCTGGATGTGACGACCCAGGCCGAGATCCTGCGGCTGATCCGTGCCTTGCAGGCGGACACCGGCATGGCACTTCTGTTCATCACCCACGACATGGGCGTGGTGGCCGAGATCGCCGACCGCGTGGTGGTCCTGCGCCACGGCGAAAAGGCCGAAGAGGGGCGCGTGGCCGACATCTTCGTCCGCCCCGCGGCGCCCTACACCCGGATGCTGATGGCCGCCGCCCCCCGGCTGGGTGCGGGCGCCCCCTGGCCCCTGCGCGACCCCGACCCGGTGCTCGAGGTGCAGGACCTTGCCGTCAGCTTCCCCGTGGGACGCGCCGTCCTGCCCGGTCGTGCCCGGCGCTACCACGCGGTGAACGGCGTATCCCTGTCCATTGGACGCGGTGAGACGTTGGGGTTGGTGGGCGAATCCGGCTGCGGCAAGTCCACGCTGGCCCGCGCCGTCCTGCGCCTGATCGAGCCGACCGGGGGCACGGTGCAGATTGCGGGACAGGCCGTCACCGGCCTGTCGGCCACCGGCCTGCGCCACATGCGCGCGACGGCCCAGATGGTGTTCCAGGACCCCTTCGCCAGCCTCAACCCCCGCCTGCCGGTCCGCGACCTGATCACCGAGCCTGCCCGCCTGGCGGGCCGCGTGACCGCGCGGGATGCGCGCGACCTTGCAGTGACGCTTCTGGGCAAGGTCGGGCTGGAGCCCGCCGCCGCCGACCGTTATCCGCACCAGTTCTCTGGCGGGCAGCGCCAGCGGCTGTGCATCGCGCGCGCGCTGTCGGTCGGGCCCGCGCTGATCGTCGCGGACGAACCCGTCTCGGCGCTCGACGTTTCGGTGGCGCGGCAGGTCACCGACCTGATGGCCGAATTGCAGGCGCGCGAGGGGCTGGCGTTCCTGTTCATCAGCCACGATCTGGCGGTGGTGGAACGCGTCAGCCATCGGGTGGCGGTAATGTACGCGGGGCGGATCGTGGAAACCGGCCCGACGGCGGCGGTCCTTTCGAACCCCGCGCATCCCTATACCCGGCGCCTGCTGGCCGCCGTACCTGTTCCCGATCCGGAGCAGCGCCATCGCGCCTGGCCCGACCCGCCGCCTGCCCCCGCGGTGCCGCCCCTGTTGCTGCCTGCTGGCCAGTCGCCCCCCCGGTCCCCGCTGGTCGAGATCGCACCGGGCCATTTCGTCGAGGCGTCGGAGGCGGGCGCGGCCCGTCCTGGGGCATCCCCCCCGTCCGCCCTGCCCCCGGGCCGCAGCGCCGGGGTCGCCCGCGACCTGACGGTGACCGCGGGCTAGGGCGCTTGCCGCGGTCAGCCCGGAACCGCGAACGGATTGCTCCAGGCGCGCCGCCCCGCCGCATCGACGGCGACCAGCCGCGCCCATCCGCCGCGGAACCGCGCGACATCCACCTGCGCCGTGGTCATCGACCGGCCCGAGACGGTCGTGGCGAGCGCGCGCGGCCCGACGACGATCACCCGGTCCACCGCCGACATCGCCACGCGCAGCGTGTCGCCGTCGATCTCGATCCCGTGCAGGTCCGGGCCCTGCGAAGCGTAGAACGCTCCGGCCTTCAGCGCGGCCAGCAGCGCCTCGGGTGTCGGCGCTTCGGCCCTGACCATGACCCAGCCGCCAAAGGCATCGGCATTGGAATCCACCGGATCGCGGAAGTGCGCGTCGTCGGTGGCGATGGCCAGCAGGTCCCCCCCCTCCAACAGCACCTCGTCAAGCAGCGCGCTGCCGTCGGGGCGGTCGGCCAGCACAGCGCAGGTGTGATTGTAGACCTCGACGGCATGGGCCGCGTCCAGTGCGCGCGCATCCGCCAGCGTCACGCCATACCACTGCGGATGGGCGATGGCGACAAAGGCGCCCGCGTCGCGCGCCCGGCGCGCAAGGTCCGGCCCGGTTTCGCCCGTGGCCGTCGGCGCGAACTCGGCAGGCAGGCCCACGGCCAGGATGTGCCATATCTCGCCGTTCGCCAGGGCGGGCGCGTGCAGTTCGGCGCCGAGGAGCGTGGTGAACCCCTCGGCCCGGAACCCCGTCGTGTCGGTGACGGGAAAGCCGTAGGCTTCGAGGAAGTGGTCGGACTGGCAGTAGAAGTCATAGCCCCGCGCGCGGTATCGACGCGCGACCTCGTCGGGGGGCAGCGCCCCGTCGGACCGGGTGGAGTGGCAATGCAGGTTGCCGCGCCAGAAGCGGCCGGGCAGGTCGAAGGGGGGCAGGTGCATGGGGGTTGTCCTTGACTGGGAGAGGAAGGCGCCGCGGCGGTCAGGCGACCGTCAGCGGCTGACGGCGTGGCGAGGGCGGGTCGGGCAGCGGGGCCTCGGCACCGGCGGAAGCGGCCAGAAGTTGCCGCGTGTAGGGGTGCGCGGGGTGGGCGAGCACCGAGTCGCGCAGGCCGAATTCGCGCAAGGCGCCCTTTTCGAGCACGGCCACCAGATGCGCCACGCGTGCGATCACGGCAAGGTCGTGCGAGATGAACAGGCTGGTCATGCCCCGGTCGCGCTGCAACCTCTGGAACAGCGTCAGGACCGAGGCCTGGATGGTCACGTCGAGGGCCGAAGTCACCTCGTCGCAGATCACCAGATCGGGCTCGACCGCCAGCGCACGGGCCAGGCCCACGCGCTGCTGCTGGCCACCGGACAGCTGCCGGGGGCGGCGGGCGAGGTAGTCGGACCCCAGCTCCATCTCGGCGAGGAGATCGCCCGCGCGGGCCCGGGCGGCGGCGGCAGTCAGCCCGCCATAGAGGCGCAGGGGACGCGACAGGATCTCGCCCACGGTCTGGGTCGGATTCAGCGAGGCGAGCGGGTCCTGGAACACCAGCTGGATGCGGCGGCGCTGGTCGGGGCTGCGCGCACGCGCGTGGCCGGCGACCGTCTCGCCGCCCAGGGCGATGCGCCCCTCGTGGCCGCCGATCGCCCCGGCGATCAGCGCGGCAAGAGTGGACTTGCCCGACCCGCTTTCGCCCACCACGCCCAGTGTCTGGCCGCGCGGAAGGGTCAGGTCGATCCCGTCCAGCGCCGGCGACCCCGCGCGGCGGCGCCAGGGGAACAGGCCCCCGGGCGACCGGTAGGCAAAGCGCACATCGCTCAGCGCCAGATGGGCCGGTCCGGCGACCACGGCGCCGGTGCCCGGGCCGGGGGCGCCGAGCCGGGGGATCGCGGCCACCAGGCTGCGCGCATAGTCGCTGCGCGGGCGGGCGAACACCTGCGTGGTCGGGCCCTGCTCGACCACATGGCCGTCGCGCATCACCACGGCCCGAGTGCACAGGCGGCGGATCACGTTCAGGTCGTGGCTGACATAGACCAGCGTCGCATCCAGCCGCTGGCGCAGATCGTCCACCAGCGCCAGCACCCGCGCCTCGACCGTCTTGTCGAGCGCGGTGGTCGGCTCGTCCAGCACGATCAGTTCCGGCCGGCCCACCAGCGCCGCGGCGATCACCACGCGCTGGCGCTGCCCGCCCGAGATCTCGTGCGGGTAGCGGTGAAACAGCGTGGCCGGGTCGGGCAGCCCGGTCTCGGCCATCAGGGCGCGGGCCCGGTCGCGCGCCTCGGCAGGGGCCAGACCCGCATGGCGGCGCAACAGTTCCGACAACTGCGCACCCACGGTCATGTGCGGGGTCAGCGACGACAGCGGGTTCTGCGGCACCATCGCCGCCCGGCCGCCCCGATAGGCGCGCAGGTCAGACCCCGCCAGCGCCAGCACATCCGTTCCGCCGACCCGGACCGATCCCGCGGCAAACCGCGCGCCCGGCCGCGCGTGACCCAGAAGCGCGCGGGCGAGCGTGGATTTGCCCGACCCGGATTCGCCCACGATCCCCAGCGTCTCGCCCCGGCCCAGCGCCAGGTCCACCCCCGCCACCGCCGCCGTCTCGCGCCCGGTGTCGTCGCGGTAGGTGATGGTCAGGCCCGCGACGCGGACATGGTCGGTCATGCGCCCGCCTCCGCCCCGGTGACGCCATGGGCGCGGGCCAGCCCGTCCACGGCAAAGTTGATCCCGATGATCAGCGAGGACAGCGCCATCGCGGGCAGGATCAGGAACCAGGGGTCGGTGAAGACGACGGTCATCGCCTCCTGCACCATCAGGCCCCAGTCGGGCGTCGGCTGGCTGATCCCGAGCCCCAGGAACGACAGCGCCGAGATCTTCAGGACGGCCGAGGAACAGCGGATCGCGAACTCGACGGCCAGAAGACCCAAGAGGTTCGGCGCGATCTCGCGCCCCAGAACGCGTGCCAGCGGTTCGGCCCTGAGCTCGGCCGCGCGCACGAAGTCGAGCGCGGCGATGGTGATGGTCTTGGCGCGCACGACGCGCACGACGCCGGGCGTGTAGACGATGGCCACGACGATGGCGAGCGACCAGATCTCCTTGCCGAAGGTCAGCACCAGGATGGCGATCAGCAGAAGCTCGGGCACCGCCATCATCGCGTCGGTCAGCCGCATGATCGCATCGTCCAGCCAGCCGCCGCGGTAGCCCGCGACCAGCCCGAGGACAGTGCCGACCAGCACCGCGACGCTGACCCCCGCCAGCGCTACCAAGAGTGCGACCCGCCCGCCCGACATCAGCCGCGAGAGGTAGTCCCGCCCGATCTGGTCGGTGCCCAGCCAGTGCGCGGCCGAGGGCGGGGTCAGCCCGGTGGTCAGGATCGCCGAGATCGAGTAGGGCGCGATCAGCGGCGCAAACAGCGCGAAGAACAGGTGCAGCGCCACCAGCACAAGGCCGATCACCGTCAGGGGCGACCGCAATGCGCGCGCCAGCGGGCGGTTGACGGGCGGGGCGGAGAAGGCGGTTACCTCAGCGGCCATCGGCAGCCCTCCGCACCCGGGGATCGAGCGCCAGGACGGCGATGTCGGCCAGGAGGTTGCCCAGGATCACCGCGAAAGCGGCGAGGAAGGTGATCGCCTGGATCGTCGGCACCTCGCGTTGGGCGACCGCGCGGATCAGTTCCAGCCCGATGCCGGGAAAGCGGAACACGGCCTCGATGACGACCACGCCCGAGATGACGCCCGCCACGAATTGCGCGGTGCCGTTCAGCATCGGGATCAGCGCCACCGGCAGGGCATGGACCAGCACCAGCCGCCATGTCGGCAAGCCGGACAGGCGCGCGCGTTCGACATAGTCGCTGTCCAGGGCCTCGATCATGCCCGCGCGCAACAGGCGAAACTGGTAGGCCACGCCCGAGACGACCAGTGCCAGCACCGGCAGCACCGACACCGCAAGGATCTGCGCGGCCGGCGCGGATTTCGAGATCATCAGCACCGCAGGCGCGATCCCGAGCCAGAGCGCGAAGACGATGATGAAGACGTTGCCCACGACGAAGTCGGGCATGGAATAGGTGAACAGTGTGGCGCCCGAGACGAAGCCGTCGGTGCGCCCGCCCGGGCGCAGCGCCGCCGCGAGCCCCAGCGCGATGGCCACCAGCGGCGTGATGATCACGGCGACGGCGGCCATCAGCAGCGAATTCAGCATGGGATGCCAGATCGCGGCCAGCACGGGTTCGCGGTTCAGGAGCGTCACGCCGAAGTCGAAGGTGACGAGGTTGACGAAGACCGTGGCGAAGCGCTCCGGCAGCGGCCGGTCAAGCCCCAGCTCCGCGCGCATCCGGGCCAGATCTTCCTCGGTGTAATAGATCAGCTCGTCCGCCGGGATCGTGGCGTCGAGGGCGTCGCCCGGCAGGATCTCGGTGCCCACGAAGACGATGACGGATACCAGCAGCAGGATCAGCCCCGACAGGGCCAGGCGACGAACGATGAGGGCAAGGACCGGGGCCATGGGGGCGGGCAGGCCGCATCACCGGGGAGCGATGCGACCGGCCAAGGGTCTCAGGCGTCGATCCAGATATAGTCGAACCGGCTCGACCAGTTCTGCCCGTGGCTGCGGAAGTTCCGGATCTCCGGGCGGTAGGCCACCATGTTGCGGCGGCCGCCCAGCATGATGCCCGGCACCTCCTCCTGCGCGAGGCGCTGCGCCTCGTGGTAGAGTTCCAGTCGGCGCACCGGGTCGGCGGTGCCCACTGCCTCGAGGATCAGCGCATCGAAGCGGTCGGCCCCCGGGCCGGTCCAGCCGCCCGGTTCGCTGGCGTTGCGCGGCGACAGGCGCGAGAGGTTGATGAACGGGTTGCGCGGACCGACGAGGTTGCGGCGAGGGCGACCTATGGGGGCGTTCACCGCCGTCACGAAGGGGTTGAAGCCGTCGCAGGGCCGTTCCTCGAAGGCCAGCGTGATCCCGGCCTCGGCCAGGCTTTCGGTGACGATCGGGTAGATCCGCGGCTCTTCGGGGAAGGATGGGCAGAAGTACATCGCGGGCAGGCTGACACCGTTGCCGTATCCGGCCTCGGCCAGGAGGGCCTTGGCGCGGGCGACGTCACGGCCTGCGGTGCGCGGCAGGAATTCGGCGTTGACGCCGTTCATGTGGGTATCGTTGCCGGTCCAGCCCTCCGGGTCGCCGTAGACGATCTCGTTGATCTTCTGCCGGTCGACGGCGAAGGCCATGGCCTGCCGCACGCGCTGGTCGTTCCAGGGGAAATCGACGTTCTTGGGAAGGACCAGCCAGAACTGGTCCCCGGCGGGCGCGGCGTGGATTTCGGCGCCCGCGTCACGGTACTGTTCGACCTGACCCGGGTCGATGTTGAAGACAGCGTTCAGCTGCCCGGCGCGGAAGCCGTTGATCGCGGCATTGCCGACCGTGATCACGCCGCGCACCTCGTCCAGGAACGGCCCGCCCGCCCAGTAGCTATCATTGCGCACGGCACGGAACTGGCGGGCGTTGTCGATCTCGACCAGCTTGAACGGACCGGTGCCGATGCCGTCGAAACCGATCGTCTCGGCCGGACCGGCCTTGAAGACCGCCGCGCGGTACTCGGCGACGGAATGGAGGAATTCGGCATTGGGCGACTTCAGGAAGAAGCGCACGCCGTAGCGGCCCATCGCTTCCATCCGGTCGACCTGTCCGCCGATCAGGCCCACGCCGCCGGTGCGGTGGAACTCCATCGACGAGATGACGTCATCCGCCGTCATCTCGGTTCCGTCATGGAACAGGACGCCCTCGCGCAGCGCGAAGTCCCAGACCAGCAGATCGTCCGACGGCGTGGCCGAGGCCGCCAGTTCGAACTGCGGCTCCATGTTCTCGTCGACCCAGGTCAGGCAGTTCCAGACCGAGCGGGTCAGAAGGTCGATCCAGAAATAGGGATGCTCGCCCCGGTTCGACTGGCCCAGCGCCCAGTTCGGATAGGTCTGGCCGTAGGTCAGGATGCCCCCCTGCTTCGGCGTCTGGCCCTCCAGCATCGCAGCGATCGAATCTACGGTATCGGCGAGTGCCTTGGACGGGTCGAGCAAATGCGACAGGCCGAAGACGGTGGCCCCGGCCGAGACCTGGGCCATGAAGGCGCGACGCGAGATGGACGGCATGAGAGTTTTCCTCGGACAGGTGGATGCTGTCCTTGGGGTGGACCGTCTCCTTGACAGCCCGGTGACAGGCGCGGCGGTCGTGGCCCGATGTCACGCAAGGTTCGCACACAGTGGCCGGGTCTGCGGCCATCGTTGCACTGTTACGGTCATGCTGTAGCGTTCGCCCAAAACGTTGACGCCCGGGGCAAGGCTCCATGTCCAATCGTTCCACGCGAGGCACCGGCTGGCGCCTGGCCGCCGCCGAGTTGCGGGGCCGGATCGCCTCGGGCGACCTTCCGCCCGGCAGCCGCCTGCCCAGCCTTTCGGACCTGGCCCGGAGCACCGGCCTGTCGCTCCATGGTGTCCGGCGCGCGATGCAGCATCTCAGGGAGGGCGGATGGATCGTGGCCGAGCAGGGACGCGGATATTTCGTCGCCGAAGACAGCTTCGTGTATCGTATCCACAGCGGCACCCGGTTCGGCAACAATCTGCGGGCCGAGGGCAAGTCGGTCGAGACACGGTTGCTGACAGCCGGGATCGTCCGTGCGCCGTCCGATGTCGCGCGCAGTCTGGGGCTGCGCAGCGGCGCACCGATCCTGCGGGCCGAGCTCTTGCGAATGGTCGAGGGGCGACCAGCGATCCTGGGGCGCCACCACTACCATGCCGCCGGGCGCTTTGCCGCCTTGGCGGACCTGCTGGCCCGGACCGGCAGCGTGTCGGCGGCGTTCCGGCAGTTGGGCCTGCCGGAGTTCCACCGCCGCGAAACCCTGATCGGGACGCGCCTGCCCAGCCCGTTCGAGGCGGACTGCCTGGGCATCCCCACCAGCCAGCCGATCATCGTGGCCACGGGCATCAACGTGGATGCGCAGGACCAGGTGGTCGAGGTGTCGGTCTCGCTGTCGCGCGGCGACCGGGTGCAACTGCGGGCCTGAGCCCCGCGTAGATCTCCCCGGTCGGTCTCTTGGATCTGCCTTGGCCTGCCAGGCGGCCAGCCCCATGGCGACGAGGCCCGCAACCGTGGTCGGCAGCCGCGCGACGTCGTTGCGCACCTCCGGGATCATTGGTGTCTCGGGCGCGTTGGCGGCACGGACCGCAAATACCGGGCGCCACAAAATGCGGCCGTCGCCGGCGTGGCCGACATTACCTTGGGCAACTTCACCTATGAACCCGAGCGCTTCGTGTCGATGTGGTTCGCCGTACTCCCGAACGCAGGAACTAACGCCGAGGCTCAGAGCCGCGCGTTGTGGCGGACGTATGACACGTTCCTCGCCGACAATTCGGCCTTCGCGGGTGTGAAGGTTCTGGCGGTGGGCAAGTTCGGCGGCGGCCAGTCGCACCATGGGTCAAGGTCCGTCGTCACGCCGACGGACGTCGCCGGGCAGAAGTTCCGCATGAGCGGCCCGATCCAGGGAAAACTGCTCACTGCACTCGGCGCTGTCCCCGTCGCGGCACCCGCGACCAGGGCCTACGAGATGCTGGAGAGCGGCGTCATCGACGGCTCGCTCCACACCTTGGAATCGGTCATCAACTTTCGCCTGGAAGATAGCCTGAAGGCCCACACCGTCTTCCCTGACGGCTTCTACGACGCGACCTTCTTCGTGGTCATGAACGGAGCCAGATGGGACGCGCTGAGCGACGCTGACAAGGCAGCTATCGAGATCATTGCCGGCGAGACGCTCTCGGCTGCGTGGGGCAGGAACTTCGACGCACAGAACCCGGTCGCCGTCGGCAGTCTCGCAGCCGACGGACACCAGGTCGTCGAGGCATCGCCGGAACCGATCGCCGCCGTCGGCTCCATTGCCGACCAGATGGTCGCCGACCGGGTCGACGCCGCCAGCGCGGCAGGGGTGGAGGACCCTGAAGCGATGCGCGCGTTCTACCACGAAGCCTACAGCGCGCTTGCGGGCGACTGACACACGCCGCCGGGGGCGGAGCGCCCGCCCCCGGCCCATCAGCTCTCAGGGAGGAGAGAAACCATGCAGGCCCTTGCCCGGAAGATCCGCCACATGGAGGAAACGCTGCTGGCGCTGTTGCTTCTGTCGATGGTGGTGCTGACCTTCGCCGACGTGATCGGACGCCGTCTGTTCGGGCAGCCGGTTCATGGCGCCAACGACATCACCGAGCATCTGATGGCGCTGGTGGTCTTTGCCGGTCTGCCACTGGTCACCGCAATGGGTGCGCATCTGACCATCGCTCTTCTCGACAAGCTGATCGGCCGTCCGTCCATGGCCTGGTGGCGTGGCCTGACGGCGGTGCTGGTCACCGCAGTTCTCACGCTGATCGCCTGGCTCTTCGTCAGGCACGGGCTGAACGCGTTCCAGATCTCAGAGGTGAGCCAGGCGCTTCGCGTGCCGAGGGCGCCGCTCTACTTCCTCATCGCTTTGGGCTGCGCACTGTCGACGCTCGCCGCGCTCATCATCGCCTTCAGCGGGTCCATGATCGTTCCCGCCGTTGCCCACGGGGAGGACGCGCTGTGATCGTCGGATCCGTCTGCATGGTCTCCGCCATTCCCCTGGCCTTCCTGCGCGTGCCCCTCGCCTTCGCCCTCCTCGCGGTATCGGTTGCCGGGATCGGGGTTGCGATGAACTGGACGGTCGCGATTCAGCTCCTGCCGCTCACGATCTCCGACGCGGTCCTGTCCTACGACCTCGCGGTTGTGCCGATGTTCATCCTGATGGGCAACGTGATCTCGAAGACCGGCATCGCGCAGGATCTGTTCCGCGCGGCCTATGCCTTCGTCGGCAACGTCGGGGGCGGGCTGGCCCTGTCGACGATGGCCGCCTGCGCCGGCTTCTCGGCGGTCTGCGGTCTGCGGTCTGCGGTTCGAGCCATGCCACGGCCGCCACGATGGCCAAGGTCGCCTATCCGAGCATGAAGCGGTACCGCTACTCGGATGAACTCGCGGCCGGCGCGATCGCCGCCGGCGGCACGCTTGGCATCCTGATCCCGCCGTCGAACACCATGGTGGTCTACGGCATCCTGGCCCAGACCAACATCGGGGACCTGTTCGTCGCGGGAGCCATTGCTGGCCTTCTGGGCCTTGCGATGTACATGACGGCCATACGGGTCGTCGCGGCGCTGAACCCAAGCCACGCCCCGCAGGGTGAAAGGGCGCCCTGGCCCGACAGGATCAGGGCGCTGTCCGGCGTCTGGCCATTTCTCCTTCTGTTCGGGCTGATCATCGGTGGACCTTACGCCAAGCTCTTCACGCCCACCGAGGCCGCGGGCATGGGGGCCGGCCTCGCCATCCTGATCGCGACGGTCCACGGCCGGCTGAACTGGTCGATGTTGCGCCGGATCATCGTCGAGACTGCCTATACCTCGGTCTCGCTCTACACCGTGCTCTTCGGCGCACTGACGCTGTCGAAACTTCTGACGCTCTCGTGCGTCTCTGCGGGCGTCCTCGGGCTGGTCCAATCCACCGGGCTCGAGGGGGTCGCCCTGATCCTGCTGATCATGCTGGTCTTCCTCGTGCTCGGCTGCGTGATGGACACGATGGCGATCATCCTGATCTTCGTGCCGCTCTTCGCACCGATCATCGTCTCGCAGGGCTTCGACCTGGTCTGGTTCGGCATCCTGGTGATCGTGGTGACGGAAATTGCGCTCATCACGCCGCCGGTCGGCATGAACGTCTTCGTCCTGAAGGCAGTGCTTCCCGAAGTGCCGGTACTGCGAATCTTCAGGGGCCTCATCCCGTTCGTCGGTGTGGACATCGTTCGGCTCGCCTTGTTGATTGCTTTCCCTGCAATCACGCTCTGGCTGGGCAGCACCGTCGGATAGGCAAGGCCGACCCATGCACTGACCCGCCGCGTCTCACCCCCAAGGCGGGCCCGACTGGCTGCATCGCCATAGGTGTGTCGTCGGTTACGCTGGCCGACCTTGCTGGTCTCCCGGGACGTGAAAGGAACGAACCGGACTGTCTACGTCCTGCGGCGCACGACCGCTTCTTCATTGCACACCCGCAGACCTGTCAGCCCTGCTCCGAAGGTTGCACCGCCCATGCCGAAACGGCATACGGAGGTTGTCGTTCGCGTCATCCGGGACAAGAGCGGCATGGCGATCGTGTTCGCAGGCCTGGCGGAGACGTCGGACTTTTGCATTCGGGGGCCTCCGATGTTGCAGATCGACCTGTTCGGCCCTGTACGAGTGACCCTTGCGGATCAACCGGTCCCGCTTGTGTCGTCCCGCAAGACACGGGCGCTTCTGGGCCGTCTCATACTCTCCGCCCACCCCCTGCGACGCGACCACCTGTGCGACCTGTTCTGGGGCGTGCCCGACGATCCACGCGGCGCACTGCGCTGGTCTCTCAGCAAGATCCGTGCGGCCGTGAACCGGGACGGAATCCAGCGGCTCGTCACAGACCGGGATACCGTATGCTTCGATGACGGCGGCGCGCGGATCGACGTCCGCCGCATCCAGGATGCGGCGCGGGATGGCACGCCGACCGCCGCGGACCTCACCGCTGCCTGGGAGACGGCGCGCGCTCCGCTCTTGGCCGACTGTCAGCTGCCGAGCCTTGTCGACTACTCCGAATGGCTGGAGGGGCAGCGCGCCGAGCAGCGCCGCGTACGCGCCCGGATCGCTGCCCGTATGGCTACCAACGCAGCTCTGCCGCCCGCCGAGCGCCTGGAATGGGCACTGCGCTGGCGCGATGACGCACCGGGAGATCCCGAGGCCGTTCAGGCCGCCCTTGCCCTCGGGCCGGCCGGGTTGCAGCCTTCGGACCCACGCGCCTTTCAGGCTGGGCCGCCACCATCCAACCTGCCAAAGATCCCCGCACAGCAGGTCCACTTCATCCGCACGAAGGATGGGTCGAGCATCGCATGGGCCGGGGTAGGCGACGCTCGGCATCCGCCGCTCGTGAAGGCGGCGAACTGGCTGACCCATCTTGAACTCGACTGGGAATCGCCAATCTGGAGCCCGATCTTCCGCGATCTCGCGCAGGACCGGCGCGTCGTGCGCTACGATGAGCGCGGCTGCGGTCTATCCGACTGGAACGTGCCCGAGATCAGCTTCGACGCCTTCGTCTCGGACCTCGAGGAAGTGGTCGACGCCATCGGACTGGAGCGCTTTCCGCTGCTGGGGATCAGCCAGGGTGCGGCGGTGTCGATCGAGTACTCCGTGCGTCATCCCGAACGCGTCAGCCACCTGATCCTCTTCGGGGGCTATCCCGTCGGCTGGCGTCATGTCGCCACCGAAAGCGAGGTGCGTGAACGCGAAGCGGTGATGGTGCTGACCCAGTCGGGCTGGGGGCGGTCCGACCCGACCTATCGGCGGTTGTTCTCGCGCACTTTCATGCCCGACGCCACGCGCGAGGAGCTTGACTGGTTCGACGAATTCCAGCGCCAGACGACCTCGCCTGCGAACGCCGTGCGTTTCCTGCAGGCATTCTCGACGCTGGACGTACGCCATCGCCTGCCCGAGGTGACGGTCCCCACACTGGTGCTGCACAGCCGGGGAGACCGGCGCATCCCGGTCGAGACCGGGCGCGCGATCGCGGCCACGATTCCGGGCGCAACCTTTCGCAGCATCGAGAGCAACGGGCACCTTCTGATGGGCCGGGAACCCGGTTCGGCCGCCTTCGTCGCCGCCGTGCGGGACTTCATCGCAACCTAGCGTGTAAGCGACCCGGACGCATTTACCACGAAGTCCAACGGCGTTCCAACTTTGGGTTGTGTTGCCGGGCAGGTATTCATCGCCGCGGCAGTTAGGGGTTCGACATGTACGAGTCACGCGAACCGGCGCGTTGCGCACGGAATGCGGCGAGGTCGGCACCGCAACCGTTCTTGGACGGGATCGGTGCCGCGGTCCGTCCCTCGTCCTCCTGCCGTCCTCATCCAGCCCCGATCAAAGGTATCACACCATGAAGATTGAAGTTCTGGCCGTAGTCGCCCTTACCACCCTCGCAGTGCAGGCAAACGCCGCGACGCTCATCGAAGAACTCGAGTTCCAGGTCTTTTCCGCCAACGCCGACGATCCCGCAGGCATCCAGACGACCGTCGACGGGTTCCGCACCGCCTTGGGTGACCGCAACGCAAACCTGCCCGAGAACTTTGCCGGCGGGCGGCGCGAAATCGACTGGGACGGTGTGCCCGATGCCTTTGCCGATCCCAACGCGTTCCCCGGCGATTTCTTCAACGGCGATGTCCCCGGCCGCGCCCGCGGGATCGAATTCGTACCCACCGGCGACACCGACGGCTTCTCCGTCAGCGCGACCGCGGCATCGGGAACGCCCCCGCGCTTCGGGTTCCCCGGGGGCTTCACGGCCTTCAGCGAGGAAAGGCTCTTCACGCCGATCGGCAGCACCACCTTCGACATCCTGTTCTTCGACCCGGCGAATACCGGGAACCGAGCGCTGAGCCGGGGGTTCGGTGCTGTCTTCACCGATGTCGAGTCGACCGATGTCACGATGTCGTTCTTCGACATCAACGACCAGCTCCTGATCAGCCAGACGGTCGCGGCCGGCAAGAACGCTGGCCTCAGCTTTCTGGGGATGCTGTCGTCAAACCCGGTCATTGCCCGGATCTCGATCAATGCCGGTATCGAAGGCAGTGACAGCGTCGTGATGGACGACTTCATCTTCGGCGAACCGACGCCCTTCGAAGCGAGCCCTGTGCCGCTGCCCGCCCCGCTTCTGCTGCTGGCCGGTGCCTTGGTCGGGCTGGGCGCGCTGCGCCGCCGCGCCGCCTGACGCGATACCGCGGCCAAGACGGGCCGGGGCGGCCGCCCCGGCCAATCGCGGCCGACCGCGGCCGTCGGCGGGAAACGGTGCCTCGATCCGATCTCCGCCTGCCATCCGGGTTGCGGATAGTCTGGGTCAAGTATCCTCGGTCGGCTCAGGGTCTCTCACGGGCGATGGTCCCGAACCGGACAAGCGAACGATGCATTGTGCTCTACCCAGACAACCTCGCACCACCATAGCAGTGATGGTGGCATCCAGCGGCGCGTGGGTCGTGGTCACGCCGTCAAGGATGCGCGATACTACCTGGCAGAGTGAAGGACGGCCGCTCCGACGAAAGAGAAGGCACCAGCGGTGTACCGTCCGACGCTTGGCCCCTGCGGCGCGTCAACGAGAGAGGTTTGCCATCCAAGTGGTAGCGGAGGTCTGTTTTGATCAAGATGCCGACACTCCGGATGGCGCATACGGTCTGCTGAATTCAGGGGTCTGTCGGCTGTAGAGGTCGCGTTCGGCCAAATACACGCGGTGTGGCCGCCTGGACCACGAGTCTCGGCGGCTCCCATCACGCATCCATCGGTTCGTCCTTGGGCGCGTCGTACGGTAGCCCATTGTGCCAACCGAAACGACTGGGCCGTGCACGATCAGACTGGCGTCCGTTTCCCTGCTTCGCGCCGCCGCCGTCCTGCCATGGCAAGGAGCCCCATGCCACCCATGAGCAGGAGTGCGGGCGCGGGCAGGGGAACCGGGGGAACCGGAGGGGGCGGGGGCGGCACGTAGCCCTCGATCAGCGTCACGCGGTCGAGCAGGATGCCGGCGCCGTCCTCGATGAGATGTCTGACGACGATCGTTCCAAAGTAGTCCTGAGCGGGGCCGGGCGTCCACAGAAGTTCGACCACCTGGTAGTCATCACCCGGGGCCAGTGTGAAGGACGCCTTCTGGACGGTGTCGGGGGCAGTATCAACCAACCAGAGATCCAGCACGTCGCTGGCGCCGCCGCGCGCGTTGCCGCGCACATGGGCGGTGAGCGCGTAGAGCACACCTTGCTTGAAGGTGAACGACTGCTTGCTTTGCAGGAGAGTGAGATCCCCGACGGATCCATCAAGGTCAAGGCAGCCGCCGCTGGGGCAGGGCAGGCCGAAGCCGCCGTCGGTGAAGAGGTCCACAGAGCCGGTCAAGACGTCGAAGCTGTCGAGGCCGACCGCGTTTGGCGCCTCGCCGCCGACCGCAGGGATCGTCAGCGCTTCCTCGGCGAAGTCCTCGTCGAAGAGGATCGTGGCGGCGGGGGCCGCGACGGGCGCCAGCAGGGCAATTGATGCGATGAAGGGCGCGAGGTTCACGTGAGGTTCCCTTTCGGGTTGATGGGGCGTGGGCAAGCGATTGCAGTTCCTTCCGGTGTCGGCAGGTCCGTTCCCGGCGTGCCGGTGCGTTCACGCACCCGCCGACGCAGTGCCAGCATGCCCATCGCGCCCAGCAGCAGGCCGCCCCCGGCGGGCAATGGGACGGGTGGGGGCGACGGGATACGATCGGCCTCGTAGACGAAGATGCCGAAGATACCGTCGCCGCCGGCACCGGGGCCGATGCCGATCACCCCTCCGCCGCCGGCGATGGGGCCCAGTTCGGCGAGAAAGGCGATGTCGCCATGGTTGTTGAAGCCGAAGCCGAACGGAGTGAAGTTGCCCAACGACCGGAGCGGCCGAAGTTCGCCCCCGCCGAGGTCGAGCAGATCGCCTTCGCGCAGGATCATGTCGAGAACGCCGCCCCGTGTCGCGAACAACGCACGGTCGTTCGCCTCCGTGACGCCCGCTCCGCCGAGGAGGGCCGCGAACGCCGTCTCCCCGAGGTCGTTCAGTTCGAATCCGCTACCATCAATGAGGCCGAAGCTGTTGAAGACCGCCCCGCCGGCGCCCGGGGCCGCATCCCCCGTGCGCGCCACCAGAGCGCCGGAGGCGAAGATGCCGACATCATTCTCGTCCGTGACTCCCGCGCCGGTCAGGAACCCCCTGAACGCCACCTCGCCCGCATCGTTCAGCTTGGGTTCGAATCCAAAATCACTGAATACCGCTCCGCCGGCGCCCGGGGCGGCGTCCCC
>CAYYOE010000028.1:0-18991 GCA_964473055.1 uncultured Rhodobacterales bacterium
AGCTGCAAAGGGAGCTTTCCTCGGAATAGGCTGCCTGTACCCGAGCACTCTGTCCACACACCGGCCGTTCGCCCTTGATGCCGGGCTCACAACAAGGATGCGGGTGGGGCGACGTGGCCGGCCTGACCTGATCCCTTGTTTCTCCTCCACGGCATGCTGGAATCCGGACCGACGGGAAGGGACCGGAATGAAGCGAAGCAGTTTCACCGAGGAACAGATCATCGGCATTCTCCGAGAGCAGGAGGCCGGGTCGAGCGTGGCAGATGTCTGCCGCAAGCACGGGATGTCGTCGGCCACGTTCTACGCGTGGAAGGCGAAGTATTCCGGAACGACGGTGTCCGAGGCCAATCGGCTGAAGGCGCTGGAGGACGAGAATAAGAAGCTGAAGAGGCTGCTGGCCGAGCAGATGACCACCGGGCTCCGGTCGCGGCTGGATGAAAGATCAATGGCAGGTCAGCCGGGCCCAGGTGGTTCTGCAGCCGTCTTGCTACCCTTCACTCCCGACTCCACGGCAAGACAACCTGATGACAGACCGTCAGGCCTGGTCGCACGAGGTGGAGCTCGAACCCTGGCGCGATGCCGGTCGGCGTGTGCGGCTTGCCATCCCTCAGCGACAGGTCGAGACCGAAGCCCGCGGCGGTGCAGGTGCTGGCCAGAACCCCCGCCCATTGGGTCTGGATGCCGCGGTGCGTGTGGCCCGCAATCAGCCGCCGGACCCGGCTTCCCGACACTACCCGGGCCAGATCGGATGCGCGCGCGAACCCCTGCGCGTCGATGTGCGACGCCCCGGTCGGGAAGGGCGGATGATGCATGGCGAGGATGACCGGCCCCTCCTCCTTTGCCAATGCGCTTGCCAGCCAGTCCAGCCGGGCGGCATCGACGCCCCCCTTGCCCAGCGGCAGGGTACTGTCCAGCCCGATCACGGTGACCTCGCCCACCGGCTGCGTGAAACTCAGGTGATCGGGGTGGAAGTCCGCCCATCCCGCGAAGGCCGCGCGGAACTCTGCGGCGCGGTCATGGTTGCCGGGCAGCGGCAGCAGCGGCACCGGGGCCTTGCGCAGCAACACCACCGCGTCGGCATACCCGGTCGAGGAACGGTCGATGATGTCGCCGGTCAGAACGATGGCATTCGGTCGAAGATCCGCAGCCGCAAGGCGGTCGAAGGCCCGCAGGACGGCCCCGGTCGGGTCATGGAAGGAATACGCGCCATCGTCGCGCAGGTGCAGGTCGGTGATCTGGGCGATCAGGGTCACAGCAGGTTGCCCCGCCGCCCCAGCAGGCTGAGCACGATCAGGGGCATGGCCGTGGTGATCAGGATCGTCACGAAGGCCATGGCCATGCCAAGGCCGACCGAGCCTTGCTCGAACTGTCGCCAGATGTAGGTCGAGATCGTGGACACCCCGACCGGCGCGATGACGACCGAGGCCACCAGCTCGCGCGTGGCCACCGCGAAGACCAGCAGCATCGCCGCCAGAAGCCCCGGTGCGATCAGCGGCAGAAGGATGCGGCGAAAGGCGGCCAGGGGGGATGCGCCGAACACCCGCGCCGCCGCCTCCAGGTTGTCGCCGATCTGGTGGAACGCCGCCGTCGCATAGCGCACCGGCTGTGGCAGCAGGATGCAGCAATAGGCCAATAGCAGGATCAGTCCGGTGTTGTAGGGCGAGACAGGCAGCCATGGCTGGTTCCAGGCCAGGATCAGCCCGACCGCCACCACGATCCCTGGCAGCGCGTTGGGCAGGATCGTCAGCACGTCCAGCGCGCCGCGCCCGCGCACCCGGGTCTTGACCACCGCATAGGCCGAGACCGCGCCCAGAAGGCCGGTCACAAGCGCCGCCGCCACGCCAAGGCCCAGGCTGGTACCGAGCGCCTTCAGCGCGCCGGCGGAATCGCCAAGGATCGCGCTGAAGTTGCCGAACCCGAGGTTGGACCACGCCAGCCCGCCCGAGATCGTCCGCGACAGCGCGGTTGCGATGATCGCCATAAGCGGCAGCCCGGTGGCGACGAAGGCCACGACCCCAAAGGTGGCAAGCACCGGGATCCGCCACGGTCCCAGCTCGCGCCGGGCGCTGTCCTGCGGCTTGCCGGTTGTCGCCTCGTAGGACCGCCGGTTCAGGACCCAGCGCTGCAGAAGGAAGGCACCGAATGACAGCACCACCAGCACCAGCGACAGGATCGCCGCCCCCGGCAGGTCGATGGGCCAATCGGACACGCGCAGGTCGATCGCGGTCACGAGGACGGTGAACCCGGCGCGGGTGCCGAGGGCGGCGGGCGTGCCGTACTCCTCGATCGCCATGGCGAAGACCAGTAGCAGGCTGGCGGCGAGGCCCGGGGTCGACAGCGGCAGGGTGATGCGCCAGAACGCCCGCACGGGACTCGCGCCGAACACGCGCCCGACGTCGGCGTAACGCGAGCCGACGGTCTCGACCGTGCGGAAGACGGCGAAGTAGACCACCGGAAAGGTGTTCAGCGTCATCACGAAGACGATCCCGGGCCAGGAGAACAGGAAGCCCGACAGGTCGAACCCCGCCACTTGCCAGAGATAGCCGCGCGGCTGCAGCGTCATGATCCAGCCCAGCACGGCGATGTAGGGCGGGATCATGAAGGGGATCAGGAACAGGATGTCCCAGACCATCGCCCCCGGCACCCGGAACAGGGCGCGCGCGGTGGCCAGCGGCACCGCGATCACGGCCGACAACACCACTACCGAAAGGCCGAGGAGCAGCGTGTTGCCGATCATGCCGATCAGGGCGGGATCGCCCAGCGCGCCGGCCATGGCGGAGAAGGGCGCGGCGAAGGAGCCACGCCCGAGCTGCGGGAACACCGCCTGCAGCACGATTGCCGCGAAGGGCACGGCCACCACCAGCACCAGGCCCGCCGCCGCGATCGCGAAGGTGGGACTGACACTGTCGCGCGACCGTGCCACGGTCCCGTCCTACTGCGCGAAGACCGCGCCGAAGGCCTCCAGCGTCTCGGACCGTTTGCCATAGACGGACTCGGCATCGATCGGCAGGATGGTGAGGTCGGCAATCAGCGGACGGTCCGCTGCCACGTCGCTGCGTGCGGGCATCAGGTTCTGCGCGGCGACGATGGCCTGTCCGGCATCCGAAAGGATATAGTCGACGAAGGCCTTGGCGTCGTCCTGGTTCTGCGACCAGTTCAAGATCATCACAGGACGCGGCGCGATGACGGTGCCGCCTGCGGGAAAGATCACCTCGATCGACTCGCCCTTTGCCATCCCGTTCAGCGAGATGTAGTCGACCGCGCCAAAGACCGCCGCCTTGGCGCCCTGCAGCACCGGGTTCAGCGCTTCGGCATTGGCACCGGCGACAATCGCGCCGTTCTCGGCCAGGCTTTCGAACAGGCCCATCCCGCCGCTGGCGGACAGCGCCGCGACCAGTTCGAACGCCGATCCCGAGCGCGCCGGGTCAGGCAGGGTCACGAGGTCCTTGTATTCCGGCTTGGCGAGGTCCGCCCATTCGGTGGGCCGCGGCGTGCCCGAGGCCGGGTTCCACGCGATCGCCAGCGCGGCGACGCCCTGGGCCACGGCGGTGTCGGTCTTGAGGAAATCGGGCACCGTCGCCGCGTTTGGGCTGGCATAGGGCACCAGCCAGCCGCGTTCGGCGAAGTCGGTGGCGGTGTCCCACGAAGCCGAGATCAGGACGTCGACCACCG
Source organism: uncultured Rhodobacterales bacterium (assembly GCA_964473055.1). Lineage (GTDB taxonomy): Bacteria > Pseudomonadota > Alphaproteobacteria > Rhodobacterales > Rhodobacteraceae > UBA996. The sequence continues at coordinate 3,673 of CAYYOE010000028.1, forward strand.
GATTGGCGGCTTCAGCCTCGATCCGGGCCATGATGTTGCCGGTCGTGGCCTGGAAGACCTCGACCGCGATCCCGGTCTCTTCGGTGAAGCCCGCAGCGAGCTGTTCGATCAGCGACGCGGGGCCGGCGGTGTAGACGGTGACATCGGCAAGGGCGCCGCCTGCGGACAGGAGGGCGGCCGCCGCGACACCGGCGCGGAGGGTGGTGTGAAGCATGGGTTATCCTCGTTCGTTGTGGGGTTCCGCCGGTGCCGTGAACCAGCACAGGCGCTCGGGGATGATGGTCAGCCCGACGCGCTCCCCGATGCGCATCCGGGTATGGCTTGAAATCTGGACGCTCTGCGCGGGCTCCGTGTCCTCGAGGCGCACGGTCACCGCATAGCCGGTGTCGCGGTACTGGACCGCCATCACAGAGCCACTCAACGACGCCCCGGCGGGATCGGTCGGATGCAGCGCGCGCGGCGTCACGAGCACCTCGGCCCGCGCGGCATCGGGGCCGCCGAGTTGCCCCAGCGCGCGGCCGGCAAAGCGCCATCCCTGAACGTCCCGTACGAGTGGCAGGACCGCGCCGAGCCGCAGGAACTCGGCCACCTGCGGGCTGGCGGGGCGTTCCACGAGGTCCTCGGGCGTCGCGAGCTGCGCGATCCACCCCGCCTCCATCACCGCCACGCGGTCGGCCAGGGTCAGCGCCTCCGACTGGTCGTGCGTGACATAGATCGCGGTCAGGCCCAGCCCCCGGATCAGCGCGCCAAGTTCGGCCACCATCGTCTCGCGCAGTTCGCGGTCGAGGTTCGACAACGGCTCATCGAACAGCACGATGCGCGGCTCGCCCACGATGGCGCGGGCGATGGCGACGCGTTGCTGCTGCCCGCCCGACAGCGCCGAAGGGCTGCGCCCGGCCATCGCGGCCAGACCCACCCGGTCAAGCGCTGCGGCCACGCGGGCCTCCCGGTCCGCCCGGCCGACGCCCGCCATCTCCAGCGGGAAGGCCACGTTGCCCGCCACCGTCAGATGCGGCCAGAGGGCGTAGTCCTGGAACACCATCCCCAGACCACGCCGCTCTGGCGGCACAAAATGACCCGGCCCCGCGACCCGTTTCCCGTCGATCGCGATTTCGCCCGAACTGGGCGAGAGCAGCCCGGCCACCAGCCGCAGCAGAGTCGTCTTACCGCAGCCGGACGGCCCGAGCAGCGCCAGAGTCTGCCCACTCGGCAACGCCAGATCGATCCCCTGCAGGATGCGTGTCTGCCCGTAAGACAATGCAAGGCGATGTGTCGAGATGGCGTGAGGCCCCGTGGAGGCCGCAATCTGTTCAAGCTTCACGTGACATCCGCCCATGCTCACGCAGATGGGTTAGTCGCGGCGGGTAACGGTTTCATGACGGTCTGTCCCGACCGTTTCGACGCCCGTATTCCCCTGCATCACCCGCCCGACTGCGCAGTGGCCCCCGCCGCCCGGTGCCGCGCGACGAGGTCGGTCAGGACGAGAAAAGAACTGAACTTGAACTCGCGAGGGTCGGCGAGCCGGGCCCTCAGTTCGGGGAACGGCAGCCGGACGCTCTCCTCGATCTCGCCGTCGTGGCAGACGGCGCGGAAGTCGTCGGGCAGCGCCAGATCGTGAATGACGAGCAACTCCTGGTGGAACCCGCGCGGCGAGACGTATTGCACCGCCAGTTCGCCGATCCTGTGCAGACCCTCCATCAGGTGCTGCCCGATCCCCGCCTCCTCCCATCCTTCCTGATGGGCGGTCTGTTCCAGGCTGTTTCCGGCCGCACGTCCGCCGGCGATCAGCGTGTCCCAGCGGCCGGGGTTGGACGGCGCGTGATCAGATCGGCGGGAAATCCAGACATCCGGGCCCTGATGCCCGCTGGAACCGACCAGGCCGTTGATGTGGACCTTCTGCGCCCAGAACCCCAGGATGCGCAACGCGCTTCGATCCAGACGCGCCAGTTCCGCGCCGTTCGGCCCGACCGTCACCGGCATCTGCTCGTGGCGTTCCGGCTCGATCAAGTGCTGCTGGAACAGTTCGGCGCGGATATCCTCCAGCCGGTCCGTCGGATCACCGGCAACAAGTGCGAGGCGCGGGCCAGCCGCCAGCAGCCCGCGCCGCACGAGGTGGTCTGCGACCGGCAAAGCAACCGCGCCGAGGGCGTCGGGGTGATCGGCGAAGTGTAGCGGGCGGAAAGCAAGGGCGGCAGCGTCGGGGATCATGTCGGACGGTTCCGGAGGCTGGGGCGTCAAACGCGCGGAAACACGACGGCGGCATCACCGGGAAAGCGGATCTCGACCTGCTCTCCCTCGGCCACCCGACGTGGGGACATCATCGCCAGGGCTGCCTCGCCCTCGGCGCCGAGGTCCATCGTGATCCGCCAGTCCCGGCCCTCGAACAGGCACCGCCGCACCCGGCCGGTCAGCCGGTTCGCGGCCCCGGACCCCGCCCCGGCGCCCAGCGAGATGCTGCCCGGGTGCAGCATGACCGTCACCTCGGCGCCCGGCCACGCCGTGCCTACCAGCGCGCCGCGGGGCAGGACTACCGGCTGGCCCGCGATCGTCACGGCGATGGTCTCGGGATCGGGCGACGCCGTCAGCAGGCCCGCCATCCGCGTGTCATAGCCCGCAAGCGTCGCGATCCAGGCCGATTGCGGGCGCGCGAACAGGTCCTGCGGCGCGCCCGACTGCTCGATCTCGCCCGCGCGCATCACCACCAGCAGGTCGGCAAACGAGCAGGCCTCCAGCGGATCATGGGTGACGTACAGCACCGTCTTGCCGACGCGGGCGAAGAGATCAGCGAACTCCATTCGCATGTCGAGGCGCAACTGCACGTCGAGGTTCGACAGGGGCTCGTCCAGCAGCAGGAGGTCCGGGTCGGTGGCCAGTGCCCGCGCGATCGCCACACGCTGCTGCTGACCGCCCGAAATCTGCGAGGGCAGCCGGTCGGCCAGCGCCGCGATCTGCATCTGGTCCAGAAGGGCCGCGACCCGTGCATCCCGTTCGGCCCTTGTAAGGTGCGTCAGCCCGTAGCCCACGATCTGCGCGACGCGCATGTGCGGCCAGAGCGCATAGTCCTGGAACACCATGTTGAGCCGACGCTTGCGCGCCTCGATCGCCCAGCCGGGGCGCGAGATCTCGGTGCCCGCCAGTAGAATCCGGCCCGCATCCGGCACGTCGAGACCCGCCACGAGGCGCAGGATGGTGGATTTGCCGCAGCCCGACGGACCGACGATGCAGGCGACCTTGCCCTGCGGCACGTCCAGCGACACTCCGTTGAGCACCGTCTGCCCGCCGAAGTTCCGGGTCAGCGCATCAAGCCTCAGCACCGATGGGCCCTTTCTTTTCCGGGGTCTGGATCAGCCGCGCAAGCGCCCACCGCGACGCGGTGCTGATCGCCGCGATGACCGCCACGGTCAGGCCACCGGCCAGAAGCGTGGCCGCCGTGGCCGCGCCGAATTCGCCCTGTTCGAAGGCGCGGTTGACGTAGACCGGCAGCACATCGAGCCTGGGCGGACGCAGGATCGAGTTGATGGCGAGGTCGAACATCGCCGCGCCGAAGGCCGTCAGGGTGGCCGACACCAGCGCCGCCGCGATCAGCGGCACCACGATGGTGGCGATCCGCCGCGCCAGCCCAGCGCCCTGCAGCGCCGCCGCCTGAAGCATCGACGCGGGCACCTGCGCCATCGCCCCCAGAAGCACCCGCACCGCAATCGGCACCGCGCCCGCGATCCCGGCCAGCACCAGGATGAACGGGTGGCCGTAGAGCGAGAGGCCCGCGCGGTCGACCAGCGGCGCGTTCCAGATGAAGATGTAGCCGATGCCAAGCACCACCCCGGGCACGGCGAGGCTGAGCGTGCAGGTCAGGTCGATCAGCCGGTTCAGCCGGAACCCCGAGAAGGTCAGGACATAGGCCGCCGCCGCCGCGATCAGGCCCGACCCGACGGCGGCCTGCGCGGCGATGGCGGTGGAGTTGCGCAGCGCGCTGAGGAAGGCGCCGCCGGTTTCCAGCACATAGCCGTAGTGGCGCAGCGTGAGATTGTCCCAGCCGATCCCCAGCGAGATCCGGTCGGTGAATGACACGATGACGCTGGACCCGATCGGGATCAGCAGCGCCAGCGCCAGCGCCGCGAAGGCGATGGCGTTGGGCAGGGGCGCAAAGCTGGCCGCGCCCCCCGGTGCGAGCCGCGCCTTCGCGCCGAGGAAATCGTACCGTCGGCTGCGCAGCACGCGGAAGTAGGCCACCACCGCCAGCAGCATGATGACGGTGATGTAGAAGGCCATGACCCCGGCCAGGTCGAACCGGATCGGCGACTGGTTGATCGCGACGTAGATCGCGTAGGTCAGGGTTGGGAAGCGGTAGGTGGTCGCCAGCGCCGCGGGCAGGCCGAAATCGCCCAGCACGTCGATGAAGATCAGAAGCGCGCCCGACAGCACGGCAGGCAGCAGCATCGGCAGGCGCACCGTCAGCAGCACCCGCAGCGGCCCGGCCCCGCTCAGCCGCGCGGCATGGGCATAATCCTCCATCCGCCATTGCAGGGCGGCAGAGACGGTAAGGTAGGCGAAGGGAAACGCCTTGAGGCTCATCACTACCGCAAGACCCCAGGGGTTGAACACGAGGTCCGGCACGAAGCCCAGTCCGAACCACTGGTTGGCAAGTCCGCCGCGACTCGCGAACAGGATCCAGCCCTGGGCAAGGATGAAGGACGGCAGGATGATGATCGCCCAGGCCGCCACGTCCAGCGCCGGACCGAGCACGGGCCGCGCGCCGTGCCGCAGGATCGCGAGCCCGCTGCCCATCAGCCCGCCGATGACGGCGGCGATGGTGGCGAGGAACATCGAGTTCCACAGGGCGCGCCGCCACAGCGGCCGCTCGAAGATCTCCATCAGCCCGCCCAGACCGATGCCGCGCGTCTGGCCGGTGAAGGCGCCGGGCATGAACGCTTGCAGAAGCACCGCCGCCATCGGGCCCAGCACCAGCACGACCAGAACCGCGACCACGGCAAGGCCCAGCCAGTCTTCCGGCAGAATCCGCCGCCAAGGCCGGGGAGGCCGGGCCGGACGCGAAAGGGCGAGATCGGTCATCGGCGGGCTCCGGCCGCTGGGGTCAAGACAACGGGATGGCCGGTCGCCCGGCCATCCCCGCGGGGTGCAGAGCCCGTGTCAGTTCAGCGCCTGATCGGCAAACCAGGTCTTGATCTCGGCCTCGTGCTCGACCGCGAAGGCGTCGGAGGCGACCAGATACTTCTGCCCTTCCGGCGGGCCGTCGGCGCGACGTTCCGCGCCGGTCACGGTCGGTTCGAATTTCCCGTCCGACGGAACCGCCGCGGCCAGGTGGCTCTGCGTCGCCGGCTCCAGCAGCCATTCGACGAAGGCCTTCGCCGCCTCGGGCCGGGCGGTCCTGGCCTGGATGCCGACGCCGCGCACCACGCCCGGCGCACCGTCTTCCGGCCAGACCACGCTGACCGGAACCTCGCCGTCGGCGAGAACGGTATAGGCCACCTGAGAGGTGATCAGCGCCAGTGAGATCTCGCCCGACGCGAGCGCCCGCCCGGTCGGTCCGTTGGTGCGAAACACCCGCATTCCGTTCTCGAAGTAGCTGGTGAACAGGCCGCGTGCGCCCTCGTCGCCGAGGGATTCGAAGAACTGCGCGACGCAAGGGTAGGCCGGCGCGGCCACCGCCGGGTCTGCCATGCCGAACTGGCCGTTGAAGCGCGGATCAGCCAGATCGGCGAAGGTTGCGGGCGGCTGGTCCACCAGATCGGTGCGGTAGAGCATGACGCAGGACGCGGCCAGCCCGATCGGGAACCACGACCGGTTCTCGGGCAGGTAGGTCAGCCCGAGTTCGTTGAGGTTGCCGAGGTTCGCGGGGTCCACCCCGCGCATCAGCGCGTCCTGCCCATCGAGCATGTGGAAGGTGTAGGAGCCGTTGAAGATGAGGACGTCCCATTGCGGGTTTGCCGCTTCGGCCGCGATGCGGGCGAGGATCTCGCCGCCCGACATCTGGACGACGTCGATCTCGCGGCCGGTGTCGGCCTCGAAGCGCTCGGTGATCGCGCCCTCGAAGTCGTTGGTGTAAAGGACGAGCGGGCCGGCGGCATCCTGCGCGACGGCAGGCAGGCCAAGGGCGGCGGCGGCCGTCAGGGCCGCGGTGCCGAGGGCGGTCTGGAACGGTGTCATGGGCATCTCGCTTTCGCTGCTGTTCCGGGTGGGCGCCGGTGGGGGAATGGTCCCCCTGCGCTTCTCCGGGGTAGGCGCCGCAGGAAACAGCTGTGTAACAGCGCCCGGGGGCAATTCCGGGACGGTCGGTTCCCGTTTCGGAACCCCCGGAGCAGGCCCGAGAAAGTCTGCCTTGACCCGCGCTGCGATCTCGTCGGCGCACAGGCGCAGCGTGGCGTTCATACTTTCCCGCGACGCCGTGAGCAGCGTCACCGCCACTGCAGGGCCAGTCCAGTCTGGCAGCACGCGGCGCAGCGCGCCGTTGGCCAGCCCCGCGCGCGCCAAAAACTCTGGCACCAGCGCCAGCCCGAGGCCAGCCAACGCCGCCTTGGCGAGAAGCACGGCGTCCGCCGTTACCAGCCGGGGCTGTACCTGCACCGCTTCCACGGTCCCCGCGGCGTCGGACAGGGGCCAGAGGTCGGCCCGTGGATCGACCCCGAAGGCCAGCAGGTCTGCCCCCGCCAGATCAGCCGGATGCTGCGGCACTCCGGTCCGGTCCAGAAGGCCGGGGGCGGCCACCACGATCATCGGGTTTCGGCAGATGCGGCGCTGGATCAGCGCGCTGTCGCGCAGGCGCCACGCATGGGCCCGCAGCACGAGGTCGCTCGCGTCGCCAACCGGGTCAGGGTCGCGTTCCGAAGTCTCCAGCATGAAGGACAGGCGCGGATGCGCCTGCATCAGCGCGCCCAGGTGGACCGGCAGGCGCGGCGCCACCACCGACGACAGGCTCAGCGCGACCAGCCCCGCAATCTCGCGCCGCGCGCTGAGGAGCCGCTCCTCGGCCTCGCGCGCGGCCTCAACCATGTGCAGACCCAACCGGTAGGCCTCCTCTCCGGCGCGGGTCAGCGTGAACTCCTCGCCGCTGCGGATGATCAGGCGGGTCTTGAGCTGCGCCTCCAGTCCCGCCAGCCTGCGGCTGACGGTTGATTTCGGCAGGTTCAGCGCTCGCCCGGCCTTCAGGATCCCCTGATGTTCGACGATCGCCACGAACAGCCGCAAGTCGTTCAGGTCGAGCATCCCCTTCCCTTCAGTCGTGACGACCCGTGGTCGCCCGAAGGCGTCGCGCGCGTCGTCGTCAAATGATCCGCTTGCGGATCGAGGACGACAGCTGTTCGAACCCGATTACCGCGACCAGCACCACAAGGATGATCGCTGCCGCCTGGTCGTAGCGGAAAAGGCGCATCGCGGTCGACAATTCCACCCCAATCCCGCCCGCGCCGACAAGGCCCAGCGTCACCGCCGAGCGGATCGCCTTTTCCACCGAGTACAGCGATGTCGCTGTCATCGACGCAAAGCTCTCCGGAATGATTGCCCCCGCGATCACCGAAACCCGCCCGGCCCCGGTCGAGGTCAGCGCCTCGGACGGGCCCTTCTGCACTTCCTCGAACCGTTCGGAATAGAACCGCGCAGCAAAGCCGATCGTGTCCATGATGATGGCGAGGATGCCCGCCAGCGGGCCAAGCCCAACAGCCACCACGAAGATCAGCGCCCAGATCAGGTCCGGGATCGTCCGGGCGATGGCGATCACCTGCCGCGCGATGAAGCGCACGACCCCGTTCGGCGCGGTGTTGCGCGCCGCCAGCAGCGCCAGCGGGACTGACAGGAGGCACCCGAACGTCACGCCTACCACGGCGATGTTCAGCGTCTCGAGCATCGCCCAGCCGATGGTTTCCCACCGGGCAAAGTCGGGAGGGATCGCCAGCGACACGAAGCGGACGAAGTTCGTGGCGCCCCGCACCAGCCGGTCAATGGACACCTCAGCTCCATACAGTCCCTGGATGAAGAAGGCCGCGAATGCCACCATCAGCACCCAGGCAAGCGCCGACGGCGCGCGCACCCGCGGCGGCAGGTCGGGGCGGGTGGGGGTGCTCATTCCGCGGCCTCCCGGCTCGCCGGTGCGGCATCCACCCGCACGTCGCCCACATAGAGCGCATCCAGATCTGCGCGGGCGATCCCCGCTGTCGCTCCGTCGATGACCACGCGCCCGGCCTTCATCCCGATGATCCTCTTGCCGAATTCCTGTGCGAGATCGAGCTGGTGCAGCGTGCAGAGCAGGCTCAGCCCTTCTTCCTCGACGATACGCCACAACAGCTCCAGCACCTCGCGACCCGCCTTGGGGTCAAGGCTGGCGATCGGCTCGTCCGCGATCACGACCTGTGGCGCCTGCATCAGCATCCGCGCGATGGCGACACGCTGCTGCTGGCCGCCTGATAGCTCGGCCGGGCGGTGCGTCGCACGGTCGGCCAGTCCCACCCGGTCGAGGCAGTTCATCGCACGCTCGCGGTCCTCGGCCCGCGCGAAGGCGTTGGTCACGCCAAGGACGCCGAACGGCCGCTGCCCCATCGCCCCGAACAGCACGTTCTGGTGCGCCGACAACTGTGGCACCAAGTTGAACTGCTGGAACACGTAGCCCATCTGCCGCCGCGCCGCGCGCAGAACCCGCGATTGCGCGCCAGTGATGACCGCGCCGTTCAACGCGATCCGGCCGGACTCCACGGCCTCCAGCCCGTTCAGCGCGCGCAAGAGGGTCGACTTCCCGCAGCCGTTCGCGCCGAGAAGCACCGCCCCCTCGCCCCGCGCCAGATCGAAGGACACGCCCCGCAGGACGTGCAACGGTTCGAACCTGACGTGGACGTCTTCGGCCCGCAGGACGGGAGGGAGGTCTGCGGCGGGCATCGTCACGTGGCAGGCTCCTTGTGCAAGCACGGACGGCGCCCGGTGGGGGCGCCGTCCGGTCCGGACCGTCGGGGCAAGGCTCAGTCGTCGAGCGCGATGCCCGCCACGGCATAGGCCTCGCGGACCATGTCGTAGACCGAAGGGTCGGTCTCGAAGGACATGAAGCTGTCGTCCTCGAGGAACTTCTCGGAGTTCCTGTCGGTCGTGGTCAGCGCAGCCCAGAGCGTGTCGGCGTTGGCCGACATGGTGGCGCGCAGCGCGTCCCGGCACTCCTGCGGCAGCGAAGCGCGCATGATGACCGGATCGCCCGGCAGGCGGCCGCTTTCGGCCAGCAGGCGGTACTCGGTGCCGGGATCCTGTTTCAGTACCGCAGCGTAGTCCTTGTTGCCGCCGCCCATCGCGTCGACATCGCCGTTGATCAGAACCTGGATGCGGGCGTCGCCGGCCATCACGATCTCGACGTCTCGGTCGACGTCCAGACCCGCCTGCGTCATCATCATCATCGGGAAGATGTGGCCCGAGGTGGAGCCTACGTCCTTGAGCGCGACGGTCCGGCCCTTGAGGTCGGCCATCGTCATGATGTCGCTGTCGGCCTTCACCACGAAGGATGACCCGTAGCTGGGCCGCTCGATCGAGAACAGCACGTCAAGTGGCGCGAGGGTCTGGAACAGCACGAACTCGGACGGGCCTGAGAAGACGAAGTCGACCTCGTCGAACTGGAGTGCGGTGCCGGCCGCGGTGCGGTTCGACAGCGAATACAGCGCCAGTTCCACGCCGGTGACTTCCTGGAAGGCAGCGGCGAAGGGGGCAAAGGCCTCCTCCAGGACGCCCATGCCCTCGATGCCGGTATCGGCCAACTTGAGCGGCGATGGGCAGACTTCTGCGACGCTTTGCGCAGAGGCAGCGCCGGCTGCACAGAGTGCGAATGCGGATGTGGCCGCGAACTTGGTCAGAAAGGTCATGGAGGCCTCCTTGTTGCGTTTCATGGCGGCTACCGGCCCAACGTAACGCAGGCATGACAGGTCACCTGGCTCTGGCATCGGAGCCCCATGCCTTTCGCCGAGCGGGCGCAGGAAGAACCCGCTGGCGAGGTTCGCCGCAAAGCGCTTGTTGGAAATGCGCGCCGCATAGCCCTAGACATCAGCTGACCGGCTCTGCGTATTGCCGTCGGGGAGCGGGTCCGTCCCGAAACGGCGGCCAACCCTTTTGAAGGGATACGAGCTTTGGCCTTCATCGCACCGACGGGATCCGCGGCCGTCAACCCGGTCTGTCGTTCGTTCTGTTCGAAGCGAATGTTGTCTCGTTTGGCGGCAAGCTTGACTGACCTCTTTCGTGCACTTTTGGTAAGAGTGTCACAAAAGGTTCATTAGGCGACCGTAGTGCGTGAGCGAAGTCAACAGCAGGAGTGAGCCCCATGAAGCGCATCTTGATCAGCACGACGGCCGCGTTTGTCGCCTTGGCGGCGGGAACGGCCCAGGCCCAGTTCACGCTCGACAGCCGCTACACCGACGCCGACGGCGACATGATCGCCGACATCCCCACCGATCCCTCTCAGCTCGTCGATCCGCCCGTCCTCATCTTTGCCTACACACCCGTCGAGGACCCCGCCGTCTATGCCGAAGCATGGAAGGACTTCCTCGATCACATGACCGAAGTCACCGGCAAACAGGTCGAATTCTTCCCCGTCCAGTCGAACGCCGCCCAGATCGAGGCGATGCGCGCGGGACGGCTGCACATTGCAGGCTTCAACACGGGCGGAAACCCCCTTGCCGTGGCCTGCGCGGGCTTCCGGCCCTTCGCGATGATGGCCGCCGCCGATGGCAGCTTCGGCTACGAGATGGAGATCATCACCTATCCCGGATCGGGCATCTCCGAGATCGCGGACATCGCCGGCAAGGAATTGGCCTTTACGTCGGAGACGTCGAACTCGGGCTTCAAGGCCCCCTCGGCACTGCTGGCGTCGGAATTCGGGCTGACCGCGGGAACGGACTTCACCCCGGTCTTCTCGGGCGCGCACGACAACTCGATCCTCGGGGTCGCGAACCAGGACTATCCCGCCGCCGCGATCGCCAACTCGGTCAAGGCGCGGATGATCGAACGCGACGTGGTGAAACCGGAACAACTCGAAGTGATCTATACCTCACAGACGTTCCCCACGACCGGCTACGGCACGGCGCACAACCTGACTCCGGAACTTCAGGAAAAAATCAAGGAAGCGTTCTTCAGCTTCGACTGGGTGGGAACGACGCTCGAAGCCGAGTTCTCGAAGTCGGGTGAGGCGCAGTTTATCCCGATCACCTTCCAGAAGGATTGGTCGGTGATCCGTCAGATCGACGAAGCGACCGGCGTGTCCTACGCCTGCCAGTGACGCGCACTATCTGACGATGCGGGCGGCTTGCCGCCCGCATCATTCTTTTCGGGGACGGGCATGCTGGAACTTCAGTCGCTGACCAAGACATACCGCACCGGCGACAAGGCGCTGGCCGAGGTGTCCTTCACCGTGCCGCAGGGACAGGTGGTGGGCCTGATCGGGCCGTCCGGCGCGGGCAAGTCGACGCTGATCCGCTGCATCAACCGTCTGGTGGAACCGAGCGCGGGCAAGATCCTTCTGTCGGGCACGCAACTGACCGGCCTGTCGCCCCGGGCCCTGCGCCGCGAGCGCCGCAGGATCGGGATGATCTTTCAGGAATACGCGCTGGTCGAACGGTTGACGGTGATGGAGAACGTCCTGTCGGGCCGCCTTGGGTATGTGTCCTTCTGGCAGAGCTTCACCCGCCGCTTTCCGCCCGGGGACATCGAGCGCGCCTATCGCCTGCTCGACCGCGTGGGCCTGATCGACCATGCCGACAAGCGCGCCGACGCACTGTCGGGCGGGCAGCGCCAGCGCGTGGGCATAGCGCGCGCGCTCGCGCAAGAGCCCGAGCTTCTTCTGGTGGACGAACCGACTGCCAGCCTCGACCCCAAGACCAGCCGCCAGATCATGCGGCTCCTTATCGAGATCTGCGCCGAAAGCGGGTTGCCCGCCATCGTCAACATCCACGACGTGCCGCTTGCGCAGCAGTTCATGCAGCGCATCATCGGCCTGCGGGACGGGCGCATGGTCTTTGACGGGTCGCCGTCAGAGCTGACGGAAACTGCCCTCACCACGATCTACGGCGCCGAGGACTGGACGGCGATGCGGCAGGGCTCCGAGGAGGACGTGGCGGCCGAACGCGAGGCCGCCCGGCAGATGGCGGCGCTCGGCGCATGACCGCGGCCGCCTATCCCACGCGCTGGCGCCGCCCGCCGCAGATCCTCAGGCACCGCGGCTGGCGCATCGCGATCCAGTTGGGCTTCCTGATCTGGCTGGTGCTGGCGCTGTCGACGATCGACGTGAACTGGGCCCGCGTCGTTGTGGGATGGGAGCGCGGGCTGCGATTCATCAGCGGGTTCCTGCAACCCGACTTCACCTCGCGCTGGACCGACATCCAGCGCGGGCTGATCGAGAGCCTGACGATGACACTGACGTCGACCGTGGTCGGCGTCCTGATCTCGATCCCCATCGGGATCGGCGCCGCGCGCAACCTGGCGCCGCGCTGGATCTACATGATCTGCCGCGGCATCATCGCGCTCAGCCGAGCGCTGCAGGAGATCATCGTCGCGATCTTCTTCGTCGCGATGTTCGGCTTCGGCCCGTTCGCGGGGTTCCTGACGCTGTCCTTCGCCACCATCGGCTTCATCTCCAAGCTTCTGGCCGAGGACATCGAGGACATCGACGAATCCCAGGCCGAGGCGATCCGCGCCACGGGCGGCGGGTTCCTGCAACTTCTGAACTACGGCATCCAGCCGCAGGTCATGCCGCGGCTCATCGGCCTGTCGCTATACCGGCTCGACATCAACTTCCGCGAAAGCGCGGTAATCGGGATCGTGGGCGCGGGCGGCATAGGGGCCACGCTCAACACAGCCATGGACCGCTATGAATACGACAGCGCTGGGGCGATCCTGCTGACCATCATCCTGATCGTGATGGTGGCGGAGTATTCGTCCTCCTACCTCCGGAAGTTCCTGCAATGACGCTCTCGGCGACACTCCCGAAGGAGTGGCAGCACCGAACACCCCGCGCGCGGCTTCTGCTCTGGGCAGGCTGGCTCGCACTTGTCGCGCTGTTCGTCTGGTGCTGGGAGGTGATGACCGAGCGCACCATCTGGGCGTTCGTCTACGACGCCCCGCGCCAGGCGCAGGACATCGGCAGCCGAATGCTGCCGCCCCGCTGGGCTTACATGAACGAACTCTGGCTGCCGCTCTGGGACACGCTCAACATGGCGACGCTGGGCACGATCCTGGGCGTGATCCTTGCCGTGCCCATCGCCTTCCTCGCCGCGCGCAACACCTCGCCGTCAGTACTCTTCATCCGTCCGGTCGCACTGTTCGTCATCGTCGCGTCGCGGTCGATTAACTCGCTCATCTGGGCGCTGCTGCTGGTGGCGATCCTCGGGCCCGGTCTTCTCGCCGGGATCATCGCCATCGGGCTTCGGTCCATCGGGTTCATCGGCAAGCTCCTCTACGAGGCCATCGAGGAGACCGACCGCAACCAGATCGAGGCGGTCACCGCCACGGGGGCGAGCCCGGCGCAGGTCCTGAACTACGGGATTGTTCCGCAGGTGATGCCGGCCTTCTGGGGGATCACCGTCTTCCGCTGGGACATCAACATCCGCGAAAGCGCGATCCTCGGCCTTGTCGGCGCTGGCGGGCTGGGGCTGAAGCTACAATCCTCGCTCAACGTCCTGGCTTGGCCGCAGGTGACGATGATCTTGGTCGTGATCCTCGCTACGGTCGTCGTGTCGGAATGGGTCTCCGCCAGGGTGCGCGCGGCGATCATTTGACAGCGCTAAGGATACCGACGTTCCTGTTCAGGCGAATGCGTCTGACCCCGCGCTCTCTATACTGTGGCCATCGACTGTCGCGACGAATGGTCTGGATCAAGTCGAAAACGGCCTGCTGTGACGGCTGCGGTGAAAGTTCGCTTTGCCCATGTCGCCGCGGTTGCAATGCCGCACTGCCATCAGTCGGCTTACCGCCCACTGCGTCGCCAGGAACAACTGTTGTCCGCAGACGCTTAGCACCATTGATATCGGCTGCCGTACTGGGCAGCCCCGAAGTTTCGCGGGGTGGACGACCGTCTGGGGTCCCGGATAAAAAAAACTAGAGCGTGTTGTCGGTTTTCTGATTCAGGATTCCCCTGACGTTCGATCTATGGTTCCTTGTCTGCATGGCAGATATGGGGGCTCCAGATGGGCAAGCCGCATCCTATTGAGCTTCGGCAACGAGTTGTCGCGTGTGTTGAAGAGGGTCATTCGCATCGATCAACGGCGGCGCGTTTCCGGGTTTCGGTGAAGTTCGTCAATGACATGGTGATCCTGAAGCGCGAAACGGGTGGGCTCGATCCGCGCGTCCAGGGCAATGGCGGTGGACACGGCAAGCTGGGTCCCGTGCGGAGCTGGATCGAGACGCGGATGGCAAAGAAGCCTGATCTGACGCTGAACGATCTGGTGGTGGAGCTTGCGGATCGTCATGGCATTATCGTCCACCGCGTCTCGATCTGGCGCCTTCTACGCAGCCTCGGCCTGACACACAAAAAAAGACCTGCAAGCCGTCGAACAGAAGCGGCCTGAAGTCCGGCAGGCGCGTCATATCTGGATCACGAAGCGCCAGCCTTTCATGGCTAACCTTCTTCCACGTATTGGCTTTATCGATGAAACCTCCCTGAAGACGAACATGGCCAAGACCACAGGATGGGCACTGAAAGGCTCGCGTCTTGTCGACCATGCACCCTTCGGCCACTGGAACACCCAGACGTTTATCGCCGCCCTGCGCCACGACCGGCTGGATGCACCCTGGGTGATCAACGGCGCGATGAACGGTGAAATGTTCAACCTCTACGTCGAGACCCAATTGACCCCAACTCTCGCGTCGGGCGACGTGATCATTCTCGACAACCTGTCATCGCACAAGAACCCGAAGGCCGCGGCAGCAATGAAGGCCGTCGGCGCGTGGTTTCTGTTCTTGCCGCCCTACAGTCCCGACCTCAACCCGATCGAAATGGCCTTCGCCAAGCTCAAAGCCCTGATCCGAAGAGCCGCCGCGCGCACCTACGACGAACTCTGGCAGGCAGTCGGCCATGCATGCGACCTGTTCAACGATGAGGAGTGCTACAACTTCTTCAAGGCCGCCGGCTATGAAACCGTTTGAACGCAACACACTCTAATGGCACGCAAACCTGCCCTTTCGCCTGAATCGCTCGAGGCCCTCGGCGCGACTCGCCTAGCTGCGCTCATCGCCGAGGAGGCCTCCGGCAACGCCGCCTTCAAGCGCCGGGTGATGGCGGCGCTGGCGGGGCAGTCCGGCGCGGGGGCTGTGGCGCAGCTGATCGATCGGCGGCTTGCGGGGCTGGCGCGCGCGC
>CAYYOE010000029.1:0-1687 GCA_964473055.1 uncultured Rhodobacterales bacterium
AGAAGGACCTGTTCTTCTGGATCATCTCCACCCGCATGGCGCCGGTGGTGGCGGTCATGGTGCCGCTCTACTCGATTTTCCGGTCGCTCGATCTGGTGGGCACGCTGCCCGGGCTGATCCTGGCCTACACGACCTTCAATCTGCCGTTTGCGATCTGGATCCTGAAGGGGTTCTTCGACAACGTCCCCTACGCAATCGAGGAGGCACAGATGGTGGACGGCGCGACCCGCGTGCAGGCGTTCCTGTCGATCCTGCCGCTGGTGGCACCGGGCATCGCGGCCTTCGTGGTGCTGTGCGTGCTGTTCGCCTGGAACGATTTCCTGTTCGCGGCGATCATCGGATCGGGAGGCGCCAAGACACTGCCCGTGGCCACGCGGGAACTGGTGCAGCCGCAGAACATCCAGTGGGGCATGATCATGGCTGCAGGTGTGGTGACGACGCTGCCGATGATGCTGCTGGGCCTCGTCATCCGCAAATACCTGGTGACCGGGTTCACCATGGGCGCGGTCAAGGAATGACGCCCGTGCGGGGCAACGACAAACGCAGGGGAGATGCGACTTGGCAACCGTGACCATCCGCAACGTCTGGAAATACTACGGCGAGACGCCGGCGGTGAAGGACCTGGACATTACATGCCCGGACGGCAGTTTCGTGTCGATCCTCGGCCCCTCGGGCTGCGGCAAGTCGTCGACCATGCGGATGCTGGCGGGGCTGGAACACATCAGCGCGGGCGACATCCTGTTCGACGACCTGCGGATCAACGACCTTGCGCCCAAGGACCGCGACGTGGCGATGGTGTTCGAGAACTACGCGCTCTACCCGCACAAGACCGTGTTCGAGAACATGGCCAATCCCCTGCGTCTGCGGAAGATGGACGATGCGACGATCCGCACCCGTGTCACCGCGGCGGCGAAGCTTCTGGAAATCGACCACCTTCTGGATCGCCGCCCGAACGAGCTGTCGGGCGGGCAGAAGCAGCGCACCGCCATCGGCCGGGCCATCGTGCGGGAACCGAAGCTCTTCCTGTTCGACGAACCCATCGCGCACCTCGACGCCAAGCTGCGCGCCCACATGCGCGGCGAGATCAAGCACCTGCAGCGCACGCTGGGCACGACGATGATCTACGTCACCCACGACCAGCTCGAGGCGCTGTCGATGGCCGACTACATCGCTGTCATGCACGACGGCGAGTTGCAGCAATGGGGCACGCCGTCCGAGATCTACAACCACCCGGTCAACGCCTGGGTCGCGGGGTTCGTGGGCGAACCGGCGATGAACTTCGTCACCTGCGATGTGCAGGCCGAGGGCGATGACCTGGTGCTGCGGCACGCGAACTTTGCCATCCCCCTGCTGCCGGACCAGCGCGGGCGATTGACCGGGGTGGCCTCGGGCGGGACGGTGCGCATGGGCGTGCGGCCTGATGCAATGGCGATTTCCATGCAGGAGCCCGCCGGGCCGTCGATCCGCGGCGAAATCTTCGTCAACGAACTGCTCGGCGGCGACATGCTGGTCGAGGTCGAACTGGCCGACACGCGCATGCGGGTCAAGACCACGCCCGATTTCCCCGGCCAACCGGGCGAGACCTGCTGGCTGACGGTCAAGCGCGAGCTTTGGCACGTCTTCGACGGTGTCGACGGCCATGCGTATTTCTGAGATGGAACCCGCAACGCCCGCCGATCCCTACGCC
>CAYYOE010000029.1:1787-18595 GCA_964473055.1 uncultured Rhodobacterales bacterium
GACGGCCATGCGTATTTCTGAGATGGAACCCGCAACGCCCGCCGATCCCTACGCCGCGGCGCTGTCGGCCTTTGCGGCATCTTTTGGCGGCGATCCGGTGGCGCTGTTTCACGGCGTGCGCGCGATGCCCTACCGGTCCGGCCCCGATCGTACGCCGTTGGCTGCGCTTCGGTCAGGGCAGGGGGCATGTACGGCCAAGCACCTGATCCTGCGCGACATGCTGCGGTTGGCCGGCCACCGGGCCGAAGTGGAACTGGTCGAGGGCGATTTCGCCGGCGCGATCCCCGACCACGCCTCCATGCCCGACACGCTCCGGGCCGAGATCGCCCGGGGCGGCGTCACCGACTATCACTGCCGGGTGCGGCTGACGACACCGGGTCAGCCGCACCGCAGGCTGGACGCCACCTGGCCCGACGCCCTGATCCCCTACGGTTTTGCCACCGCGCAGGGCTGGGATGGCACCGGCGACACGGTCCAGGCCATCGAACGGGTCCGTGTCGCGGCCTGCGTTGACGATGTGCTGACGGAAAAGGCGCGGCTTCTGTCCGCGCTGCCGCCCGCCGCCGCGGCCCGCCGCCTGCGGTTCCTGCGACTTCTGTCGGACTGGCTGTCGGACGTTCAGGGGGCGCGGCACTAGGGGACAAGCCGGAAACCGGCGCAAGGGAGGAACCATGACCACATCACACAAGCGCGCCTTCGTGGGCATCGACGCCGGCACCACCGGCTGCACCGTCATCATCTTCGACGAAAAGGGCAACGCGCTCGGCCACGGCTACAAGGAATATGACTGCTCCTCGCCCCAGCCCGGCTGGATCGAGCAGGATCTCGAGGATGTCTGGCAGGGCATCTGCATCGCCACGCGCGCCGCGGTCGCCAAGGCCGCGCTCCCGCCCGAGGCCTATGTCTCGGTCGGCCTGTCCAGCCAGCGCGGCACCTTTGGCCTGATCGACGCGACGATGCAGCCCATCGCCAAGTCGCTGGTGTGGAACTGCGGCCGCGCGCTGGATAGCGTCAAGGAAATCGCCGCCGAGTTCACGCCCGAGGAACATCACACGCACACCGGCATGCAGATCAGCCCGCTGTGGTCGGCGGCCAAGATCGTCTGGCTGCGGGAACACCGGCCCGACCTGTTCGACCGCACCCGCTGGTTCGTGAACGGGCAGGAGTTCTTCCTGAACCGCATGGGCGCGGACGACTGGGCGACCGACCCGGCATCGCTGACCCTGAACGGCATGATGGACATTGCGAAACTCGACTGGTCCGATCGCATCCTGGCGATCTGCGGCGTCGGCCGCGACCGGCTTCCCCCCGTGGGCACGCCTGCCACCATGGCCGGCCGCATGTCGCGCAAGGCGGCCGAGGAAACCGGCCTTCCCGCCGGAATCGCGCTGTGCCGGGGTGCGGGCGACCAGCAATGCGCGGCAATCGGCGCGGGCGTGATCCGTCAGGGCATGGCGGAATTCACCGTTGGCACCTCGGGCGTGATGGTGGCCCATCTCGACAGCGTGGACCGGATCAAGGGCACGAACCTGTGGTGGGGCGGGCATGGCGTGCCGAATGCCTGGGATATCGAGGGCGGCGCGTTCAGCCTTGGCGCGTCCCTGCGCTGGTGGCGCGACCATCTGGGCCGGAACGAGACCGATGCGAGCCAGCTTCTCAATCGCAGCCCCTATGCCATCATGGTCGATCAGGCGGGCCGGTCGCGGCCCGGTGCAAACGGCGTGCTGTTCCATTCCTTCATGGCCAGCCAGGTCACCCCCTATTATGACGCCGTCGCCCGGGGCGGGTTCCTGGGCCTTGGCCTCTACCACGAACGCCACGACCTGATCCGCGCGCTTCTGGAGGGCTGCGCGCACGAGATGAAGATGGTGGTCGATGCCTTCCAGTCCGACATCGACGGCGGCATCACCGACTTCCGCCTGACCGGCGGCGGCACGAAATCCGACGGATTCGTGCAGATCATGACCGACATCATCGGCCAGCCCGCGACCGTCACGAAGGAACGCGAATGCACCGCTCTGGGGGCGGCAATCCTGGGTGCCTTCGGCGCAGGGGCCTTCCCCACCATCGACGATGCCGTGGGCCAGATGGTCCAGGTCGAGGCGACGTTCGAGCCGAACCGCAAGCTGGGCGATCTCTACGGTGAACAGCACGGCATCTACCGCGGCTTCTACGAGTCGATGGCGAAGTCGGGTGACTACGCCCGGCTGAATGCCTTTGCCCAGAAGTATCAATAAGACCAGAGGAGGACCCTGAAATGCCGATCCCCGGAATCCGAGGCATGGAGCATGTCGGCATCACCGTGCCCGACATCAACGAGGCCTGCGACTTCTTCACCAATATCCTGGGCGCCGAGGTGCTGTTCACCGCCGCGACTGACTTCCGCGGCGAAGGCGACTGGATGCACGAACACCTGAACGTCCACCCCCGGTCGGAGATCAAGGAATTCCGATACGTCCGGCTGGGCAACGGCACGAACCTGGAGGTGTTCCAGTATTCGGCGCCGGACCAGAAGACCGACGGGCCGCTGAAGAACAGCGATGTCGGCGGCCATCACATGGCCTTCTATGTCGACGACATGGACGCCGCGATCAAGTTCCTGAAGGACAACGGCGTGAAGGTTCTGGGCGAGCCCACGTCCTACACCGACGGGCCGAACCTCGGGCTGACCTGGTGCTACTTCATGGCGCCCTGGGGGTTGCAACTGGAAATCGTCTCCTCGCCAAACGGCACCACCTTCGACAACGAGGCCAAGGCCGCGGGCCGCCGCCGCCTGTTCGACCCCTCGCGCCCGGTTGAGACGCTGATCTGATCCCGCATGCGCCGGGCCACCCCTGGCCCGGCGCCCACTTTCCGAGGTTTCGCCATGCCGCTTGTCCCGATGGGCCCGATGCTGCGCCACGCGCGCGCGCACCGTTATGCGATCGCTGCCTACAACATGATCGACTACAACAGCGCCCGTGCCATCGTCGACGGCGCAACCGCGCTGGCCGCGCCGGTGATCATCCAGGTATCGGTCAAGACCGTGCGCCACTGGGGCGCGCCCGTGGTGGCGGGCTGGGCGCGGCAACTGGCAACCGATGCCCCCGTTCCCGTGGCCTTGCACCTGGACCATTGCACCAGCCTCGACGTCATTCGCGCCTGCATCGACGCGGGCTGGACATCGGTCATGTTCGACGGATCCGCCCTGCCGTTCGCCGAGAACGTCGCGAAGTCGGCGCAGGTCTATGCCCTGACCGAAGCGGCGGGGATCGGGCTGGAAGCCGAGATCGGCGCCATCGGCGGGGTCGAGGACGACAAGTTCGTGGCCGAGGACGCCTCGATCCTTGCAGATTTCGACGAATGCGTGGCCTTCTGCCGCGAGATGCCGAAGCTGGCGGTCTTTGCCCCGGCCATCGGCACCGCGCACGGCTTCTACAAGGGCGAGCCCAAGATCGCCTATGACCTCCTGGACCGGATCACCCGGGCCATCGACATCCCCATCGCGCTGCACGGTGGCACCGGGCTGACCGAAGACCAGTTCCACCGCTGCATTGCGCTGGGCTGCGGCAAGGTGAACATCTCGACCATGCACAAGCGGTTGTTCATCGACGGCTTCGTGAACCTGAAGGCCGAGAAGCCCAAGCTGGAGGAACCCCTGCCCTTCATCGCCGCCCAGCACGAGGCGATGCAGGCGGACGTCATGGCGATGATCCGCACCTTCGGGTCCGAAGGCCGGGCCGCCGCCGCCGGGGAGGCCGTTCATGCCGCATGACACCGGGCAGCTGGAGGCGCTGATCTTCGACTGTGACGGTGTGCTCGTTGATACCGAGCGCGACGGACACCGCGTGGCCTTCAACCGCGCTTTCGCTGCAGCTGGTCTGGCGACCGAATGGGACACGGCGCGCTATGGCGAGCTCTTGACGACCGGCGGCGGCAAGGAACGGATGCGCCGCCATTTCGATGAAACCGGCTGGCCGGTGCCAGAGTCCGACCGGGATGCGGTGATCGCGCGGTTGCACCGGGAAAAGACCGACCTGTTCATGCAGATCATCGACAGCGGCGCGCTGCCCCTGCGGCCCGGCGTCGCCCGGCTGATCGGATCTGCACTGGATGCTGGCCTGCCCGTTGCGGTCTGCTCAACCTCCAACGAACGCGCAGTCACGGCCGTGGTGCGGGTGCTCGTGGGCGGCGCCATTGGGCCAGGCCGCGCCGACCGAATCCGCATCTTCGCCGGGGACATGGTGGCACGGAAAAAGCCCGATCCGGCGATCTACACCCTCGCCGCGACTACTCTGGGACTGACGCCCGCGCGGTGTGTCGTTGTCGAGGACAGCCACATCGGCTTGTCCGCCGCAAAGGCCGCCGGAATGCGCTGCGTCGTCACCCTGTCCGCCTACACGGCCGGCGAGGATTTTGCCGCAGCCGACCGTGTGGTGGATGACCTCGAAACCGGCCAGATCGACCTTGCGACCTGCGCGTCCCTGGTTGGCTGACGTCTCAGTTCGGGTCCTGGTTCACACGAAAGTACTGGGCCAGGGCATCGGCCGTGATGCGCAGGTGATCGACGCGCTTGGCGCCCTTCTCGAACAGCAGCCCGAGATACAGCAGGTCGATCAGGAACATCTGGCTGACCCGACCTTCCAGGTAGTCGCCATGCAGCGGGACAGAGGGGGTGGCCGATGTCCAGGTCGTCAGCACGATATCGGCGGCGTTGGCCACAATCGATCGGGCGTCCGACGTGATCGCGATGGTGGCCGCACCATTGCGCCGGGCAAGCGTCAGGGCCTGTGCCACCGGATTTGTCGTCCCGGTGTGCGAAATACCGATCATCAGGCATTCCGGCGACAGGTTGGCTGCCGCTACGACCTGCGAATAACCGTCGCTGTAGGACGTCGCGTCAAGCCCCGCCTTCATGAAGATATGGACTGCCTCGTCGCAGATCGCGGCAGCACCGCCAACTCCTGCAAGGACGACCTTCTGGGATTGGCGCAGCGCATCCACCGCTGCGTTCAGACTTTCGGCGTTCAGCATCCGCTGGGTTCCCTGGATGCTGGCCGACAGCAGCACCGACAGTGTCGCACTGGTCGTCAGGATATCGTCGCTGGGGACCAGTTCCGCAGGAATGTTGGTAATCTGGCTGCGTCCGACGGCGCCCTCGGCAAGCGACAGCTTCAGGTCGGAAAAGCCCGCATAGCCCAGGGCACGGCTGACCCGGCTGATTGTCGCCTCGCTCAGGCCAAGCACCTGCGCAAGCTCGGTGATCGACAGATCGAGCCGTCGGCCGGCGTGTTCACGCAGGTAGTCCGCCACAATCCGTTCGGAAGGCCGCAACTGACCGTACCGTTCCTGGACCCGCTGCACGAGGTCGGTTTTCGCAGCCGGACCCGCTGGATTTTCGTTCATCGTTCAAGAACCAAAGGTGACTTCGCTCCAGTAACATGTGTGGCGCTGAAGAGTGAAGGAATTTTCATGACCCGTAGCGCCCTTTCAGATAAGGTTGCATCGGTTTCCACCGACTTCGCCCCCCAAATCCGCGAGTGCAGCACGTTTCGCGCGACCCCCTACACCTGACCGACCTTCTGAAGAAAATTTTCTCGACAACCCCGCTTCGCCACCGCTAACTTGGCACAGCGCAGGAATCGTATCGAGGTCGGACGGGGGAAGTGTTCGGAATGACGGAGAAATTGCAAAGCAATTCCCCCTCTCGGGATGTTCTGGAGAAAATTTTCCGAACCGCCTACCGCATTCGGGTTTTCGAGACAGAGGGCATCAAGCTCTACCGGCAGGGGCTGATCCGTGGCTACTTTCACCCTTACCTGGGTCAAGAGGGCATCGCGACCGGGGTCTGCGCAGGCCTGCGCGAAGGTGATTACATTGCCTCGACGCACCGTGGGCATGGCCATTGCATCGCCTGGGGCGCCGATGTGAAGCGGATGGTCGCCGAACTTCTGCAAAAGGAAACCGGCTACTGCAAGGGTTATGGCGGCTCGATGCACATCGCCGACATCAGCGTCGGCAACCTTGGCGCAAACGGGATCGTGGGCGCGGGCACTCCGCTAGGAGTCGGGGCTGCGCTGGCCAACCAGATCAAGGGATCGGATGCCGTCACGGTGACCTTCACCACCGATGGTGCATCGAACAACGGCACCTTCATGGAAAGCCTGAACCTTGCCGCGATCTGGAACCTGAACTTCATCCTCGTGATCGAGAACAACCAGTATGCGGTTTCCACGCCCATCTGGGAATCGACGCGCGAAACCGATCTCTTCAAGCGTGGTACCGCCATCGGCGTCGAAAGCCACCTTGTGGACGGAAACGACCCGATCGCCATCTACGACATGACGCTGAAGGCGGCCGAGACCTGCCGCGCGGGCAAGGGACCGGTGCTGATCGAGGCGCGGACGTTCCGCCACATGGGTCATCATGTGAACGACCCGGGCAAGTATATGCCCGAAGACAAGCTTGCCTATTACAAGGCGCGCGATCCGGTGGACCGCGCACGGGCTGCATTCATGGAAATGGGTGTTGCTGATGCCGACGAAATCGCTGCGATCGAGGCAGAGATCGCACAGGAGTTCGAGGACGCGGTCGCGTTCTCGATGGCGAGCGGAGAGGTGACGCCAGAAGAATTCCGCGAATTCGCCCGTGACTACTAGGCCTGGGCAGGGGAGGACCGACATGCGCGAACTGATGTACCGCGAGGCCCTGCGCGAGGCGCTGGACGAAGAGATGGCGCGCGATCCCACCGTGTTCATCATTGGCGAGGGGATCGCCGAGCGCGGCGGGTCATACAAGGTGACCGAGGGCCTGCTGGCCAAGTATGGCCCCGGGCGCGTGCGCGACACGCCGATTGCCGAGGCTGGCATGATCGGCGTGGGTGTGGGTGCAGCCATCGCAGGTGCCCGGCCGGTGGTCGAGATCCTGTATATCGACTTTGCCATGCTCGGCATGGACATGATCGTGAACCAGGCCGCCAAGTTCCGCCTGATGACCGGGGGCGAAGGGCGGGTGCCGTTCGTCATGCGCACCCAGGGCGGTGCGGGCGGTGGCGTGGCCGCACAGCATTCCCAGTCGCTCGAGGCGCTGTTCTACCACATCCCCGGCCTGCGCGTGGTCATGCCGTCCACCCCCGCGGATGCCAAGGGGCTGCTGAAGTATTCACTGCGCCAGCCCGACCCGGTCATGTTCCTGGAACACAAGCACCTCTACATGACCAAGGGGATGGTGCCGGACGGCGAACATATCGTCGAGTTCGGCCGTGGCGATATCAAGCGGGCGGGTGAGGACGTCACCATCGTGGCGTGGTCGAACATGTTGCCCCGCGCGCTTGAGGCGGCGGAAATCCTGTCACAGCAGGGGATCTCGGCCGAGGTGATCGACCCGCGCACGCTGGTGCCCCTCGACAAGAACATGATTCTGGCGTCGGTGGCCAGGACCCGTCGCGCGGTGGTTGTACAGGAGGCTGTGCGCCGGGGCGGCGTTGCGTCCGACATCGCCTCGATCATCCAGGAAGAGGCGTTCTGGGATCTGGACGCCCCGATCGAGATCGTGGCGGGCATGAACATCCCGATCCCGTTCAACCTTGCGCTGGAAAAGGTGGCCGTGCCCCAGGTGCCCGACATCGTCGCCGCGGCGCGCCGCAGCCTGCATCTGGGCCCGCTGGCCCATGCCGCCGAATAGAAACCGAGAGACTTGCCAATGACCCCGCATGTCCGCGAGCGGCTGACCGGCCGGCCGGTGCAGATCACCCGGCTTGGCACCTTTGCCGTTGCGGCCGCGCTTCGTGGCACCTCGGCGCGCGCAGCCTGAAGGGGAATACGGACATGGCACAGGCGATCCTCTGCCCGCAGGTCGGACAGGACCTGACCGAAGCGAAGGTGGTCGAGATCACGGTCAAGCTGGGCGACAGGGTGAAGAAGGGCGACCTCGTCGCGGTGGTTGAGTCCGAGAAGGCAAGTTTCGACGTCGAGGCCTTTGCCGAGGGCGTGGTGATCGGCCTTCCCTTTTCCGAGGGCGACACCGCGACGGTGCTCGAACCGCTCATATTTCTCGGCGCGGAAGGCGAGGTTCCCGCCGCCACCCCGCCAAAGTCTGCCGCGTCAGATGTCGAACCCGCCGCTGCCACAATGCCAGATGCGCCGTCCGGACTTGTGCCAGACCCAGCCCCAACGCCTTTCGAAACTCGGCCCCTGCGGGCCTCGCCCGCTGCCCGTCGCGCCGCCGAGTTGGCAGGCCTCGATCTGCGGAAGGTCGGCGGCACCGGCCCGCATGGCGCCATTGTGATGCGGGATCTTGAGGGCGCGGCGTCGTCGCCCATGGTCGCGGCGACCCCGGGCGATGTTGCCGCGCTTGACCTGCGAACACTGAGGTCCGGCCAGGGCGACCCCGTGGTGCTGGTCCACGGCTTCGGCGCCGATGTGTCGTCGTGGCGTGTCTTCGCAGCCGACCTGCCGACGGATCGCCCTGTCCTCGCGCTGGACCTGCCGGGCCATGGTGCATCGCACGACCATTCGGCTTGCGACTTTGAAACGATGGCCACTGCACTGGCAGCGACACTGCCCGCACCAGTGCATCTTGTCGGCCACTCGCTTGGCGCGGCGCTTTGCGTGCGGGCGGCTGCTCTATTTCCGGGGCGGGTACGGTCGATGACCCTGCTGTCACCGGCAGGTCTGGGTCCGTCGATCAACGGCGGTTTCGTGGACGGCTTCCTTGCGGCCCGGTCCGAGGCTGCGCTGGCAGTCTGGATGCGGCAACTCGTGCACGATTCCGCCATGCTGCCCGGAGTCCTTGTCCGGGCGACGATGTCGGCGCGCGAGGTGCCAGGTGTCCTGGCCGGCCAAGCCCGCGTGGCCGCGAGGCTGTTCGAGGGCGGGACGCAACTGTTTTCGGTCGCCCGTGACCTCGCGGCCTACGACGGCATTGCCACTGTGATGCAGGGCTCGGGCGACCGTATCATCCGCACCGACGAGGTAGCCCGTTCCATCCCACCCGCCTGCGCGCTCCACCGCGTGCCAGGGACAGGGCACCTCCCGCAGATCGAGGCGGCGGAACTCGGGCTAAGCCTCGTGCGACGCACGATCCTGGCCGCGGGCTGACGCCCGGGCCTTCGCGCAAAGGCGAATTCGCTCGAGCGTCTTGCGCGGAACCTGCCTGCGACCTAATCATCGTAGATCGACGATGAACGAAGCGGTGGGCAATGCTGTCCGAACTCGAGGCGAAAGCCGATGTGCCGGAGAACGCTGTTGCGGCGCTTGCCAAGGCCCTTGCCCATCCGGCGCGCCTTCGAATCCTCCGGCTACTGGCACGGACCCCGGGCTGCATCGGCGGCGACATCGTCCAGGCCGTGGGGCTGGCACAATCCACCGTGTCCGAGCATCTGCGCATCCTGAAGGTCGCCGGTGTGATCGAAGGCCAGATCGACCCGCCGCGAGTGTGCTATGCGCTTGCACCAGGCGCCTTGGCGCCACTGGCCGCGCTGGTTGCCGAACTCGACGCCGCGGGCACCAATCCGGGCTGCTGTCTGTTTCCTGACCAGGACCGAAGGCCACCGGCATGACCGTCTTTGAACGCTATCTGTCTCTCTGGGTGCTTCTCTGCATTCTTGCGGGGATCGTCTTGGCCAACCTGTTGCCCGGGCTGTTCGGGGTGCTGGCCGGTCTGGAATATGCTTCGGTCAACCTGGTCGTGGCAGTACTGATCTGGGCGATGGTCTATCCGATGATGGTGGCGGTGGACTTCGCCGCCCTCAAGGGCGTGGGCGAGCGGCCCAAGGGGCTGGTGATCACGCTTGTGGTGAACTGGCTGGTCAAGCCCTTTACCATGGCGGCACTTGGCGTGCTGTTCTTCCAGCATGTCTTTGCCGGGCTGATCGACCCGGACGATGCCGGTCAATACATCGCCGGGTTGATCCTGCTGGGCGCGGCGCCCTGCACCGCGATGGTGTTCGTCTGGTCGCAACTGACGAAGGGGGATCCGAACTACACGCTGGTGCAGGTGTCGCTGAACGACGTGATCATGGTGTTCGCCTTCGCCCCCATCGTGGCGCTGCTTCTGGGTGTCACGGATATCGCCGTGCCGTGGGAAACACTGGTTCTTTCGGTCGTGCTCTATGTCGTGCTGCCGCTGGCGGCTGGGGCCGTGACCCGCGCGCGGCTGGTCCGGAAGGGCGGCGAGGCGGCGGTGGCGGCGTTCACCGCGGGCATCAAGCCCGTGTCGGTCCTGGGCCTGCTTCTGACCGTGGTGCTTCTGTTCGGGTTCCAGGGCAACGTCATCCTCGACAATCCGTTCCTTATCCTGCTGCTGGCCACGCCGATCCTGATCCAGTCCTACGGCATCTTCGGGCTTGCCTATGCCTGGGCGTGGAAATGGAAGGTTCCGCACGATGTCGCCGCGCCCTGTGCGCTGATCGGGACATCCAACTTCTTCGAACTGGCCGTGGCCGTGGCGATCGGGCTGTTCGGTCTGAATTCCGGTGCGGCACTGGTCACCGTGGTGGGCGTGCTGGTCGAGGTGCCGGTGATGTTGTCGCTGGTCTGGTTCGCCAACCGGACAAGGCACAGCTTCCCCGTGGCTCCTGCTCGACATGTCCCGCCGGACGGCGGCCCCCTGCCCCACCGCTGACGTGTACCCCGACCGGCAGCGCCCAGGCCGACCGGGCTGCATACGGGTTGCGGGATGCGACACGGCGCCCGGATGCTTGACGCACCGGGATGTCGTGTGTTGGCTGGTCCAGGGCAGCGGGGAGCAGCGGAGATGAAGGATACACGAGTCGGGCAGCGGGATGCCTATGCCCTGATCCTGGAAGCGATCGACGGCGGCATCTATCGCCCCGGCGACCGGCTTGTGGAATCCGAACTGGCCGACAGGTTCGGCGTGTCGCGGACGCCGATCCGCGAGGCGCTGCAGAAACTCGAGACGCAATCGATGCTGACGCGCGACGGGCGCAGCCTGATCGTCGCCTCGCTGGACCACAACCAGCTGGCCGAACTCTATGTGGTGCGGGGCGAACTGGAAGGGCTGGCGGCCCGGCTTGCCGCACAGCACGCGACGGCGGAAGAGATCCATGTGCTGGCCGCGATGGTGGCCGAGGACCATGTGATCGTGGGCGACCCGGATGCCATGGCCCGGGCGAACCGGAGGTTCCACAAGCAGATCCATCTTGCATCGCACAACCGCTACCTCGTGCAACAACTGGACCTTGTGCACCGGTCGATGGCGTTGATGGCATCCACCTCGATCCGGGCCGAGGGGCGTGGACGTGCGACGCTGGAGGAACACCAGTCCATCGTCGATGCTATTGCCGCCCGGGACGGCGAGGCGGCCTACGCGGCCCTGAAGAGCCACATCAGCCGCGCCTTCGAGGTGCGGCTGCGGCTGGACGCAGCCCGGACCGCGTGACACGGGCGGTATTCCCGCGGGATACCTGTCGCGCCTTGAAGCAGGTGCGGCGTGACCACAGGCGGCGCGCGGGCCGTGCCGGGACCGGCGCTAGTGACCCGAGCCCCCGGAGAACCCGGTCATGCTGTGGCCGTGCGATGTCTTTTCCCAGTGGAACGGGCGGGCAAGGATCTCCCAGACGCCTTTCCACGCGGCGGCGGTGGCGGCCATGTTGTAAAGGTGCAGGGTCGGCACCCAGGGCATGAGCCAGCGATGCCCCGCCCCTTGAACCGCGACGAGGCCAAGCGCAATGGCCGAAACCTCGGACAGGAAGAACGCGGCGGCCAATGCCCAGAGAACCGGCTGGGGAAGGGCCTCGGCGGCCGGGTGCCAGCCGACCAGAAACAGGATCCAGAACGACCACAGGACCGGGGCCAGCAGGACCTGCGCCAGCGTGCCCAGGAAGAGCAACTGGAACCCGACGAACCCGCGCGGCCCGAGGTCGCGCCACAGCTGGCCCGGCCGCCGCATATGCACCGCCCAGGTGATCGCATAGCCCTTGAGCCAGCGGGACCGTTGCCGCACCCAGGCCCCCGGGCGCGCCGTCGCCTCTTCGAGTGTGACGGTATCCACCAGTTCGGTGCGCAGTCCGGCGCGGGCAAGGCGCATCCCCAGGTCGGCGTCCTCGGTCACGTTGTGCGCATCCCAGGCCCCCAGCCTTTCCAGCGCCGCCCGGCGGAAGAACAACGTGGTGCCGCCCAGCGGCACCGGCAGGCGCAACCGCTCCAGCGCCGGCAGGATCGCACGGAACCAGCCCGCGTATTCGACGGTGAAGCAGCGGGTGATCCAGCTTTGCCGGGCGTTGTAGTAGTCCAACACACCCTGCAGGCAGGCCACGTCGGGCCCGCGCGTCTGGAACCGGTCCACGATGCGGCGGATCTGGTCAGGCGCGGGGGCGTCCTCGGCATCGTAGACGCCGATGATCGAGCCGCGCGCGAAGTCGAGCGCGTAGTTCAGGGCCCGGGGCTTGGTGCGTACCGTGCCGCGCGGCACGACGATCATGCGCATATGCGCGGGAAGGTCGGTGCCGGCAAGCGTGGCGCGGGTGGTGGTGTCGTCCTCTTCCACGATCAGACAGATGTCCAAAAGCTCTGCCGGCCAGTCGAGACGACCCAGACGCAGGACGAGGCGACTGGCGACCTCACGTTCCCGGTACAGCGGCACCAGCAGGCTTACGACTGGCAGGCGACTCACCATCGGGACAACGATACCGGGAGCGGCCAGGTTCTGGCCGCCTTCGGCCCCTGCCCGGAAACGCCCGAGGGCAAGTCCGATCGCAGCGATCCGCAGCCCCGTGGTCGCAAGCAGGGCAAGGGTTGCGATGACCAGGGCAGCCAAGAACAGGGCGACAGGCGCAAGCGCCGCCACGAGCACCAGCGCGGCGCTGATCGCGATCACGCGACGGGCCATCGAGCGCGTGTTCAGCCCGCGCGAACTGAGCGGTGCAGGAACCCGTGTTTCGGCCCGGTCGGCGAGCAGATGCCGCCGCGCCAGCAGGAGGGCCTGCAGCATCTCGTCCTCGGTCGCGATGGCCATGAAGACGCGGCCATGTTCGGGGGCAAGACGCGCACGAATCCTGTCAAAGCCCTCGGGCCGCGCGGTGGCGACGACGATACCGCCCCCGGTCCGGTGCCAGGGCAGGATGCCCTGCCGCAAACAGTCGCCGACGCCGATCCGGTCCATAAGCGTCAGGTCGGGCGGGCGGTGCGCAAGGTCGGCGCGCATGGTGCCATGCCGCATGGCCTGGGCCTCGGCCAGCTTCTCCGCAGTAACCAGGCCGCGTGCCAGGAGGACGGCGGACAGTTCGGCCTCCGACCGGGCCTCTGCCCCACGCGCCAGGGCCAGGTCTGCGGGGGACAGGGCCGCGAGGGCAACAAGCGTGTCGCCGATATCCCGACCGGCACCACGGTGTGCGGGTTTTCCACGCTGGAGCTGCCGCAAGGATCCCGCGGGCGATACAGGGACGACGAGACGCAGGGGAAGCGAAGGCGGGGACATCGGGGGGACTCGCACACAGGACCGTTGGTCCGGAGTCCTCGCCAATCAGGGTTAATGGCCGGTTAAGAATGCCGGGACATGACCCTTGGCGCCCGGCACTTGCCGTCTGGGTGATCCGCCCGTGGGTGCGTTTCAGCCCGAGCGGGCATCCATCGCCGCGGCGAAGCGGTCGAACAGGTAGTAGCTGTCCTGCGGACCGGGACTGGCCTCGGGGTGGTACTGCACGCTGAAGACCGGGCGATCCTTGATCCGGATACCGCAGTTCGACCCGTCGAACAGGCTGACGTGCGTTTCGACAACGCCTTCGGGCAGGGTCTGGCTGTCCACGGTGAAGCCGTGGTTCATCGAGGTGATTTCCACCTTGCCGGTCTCCAGGTCCTTCACGGGATGGTTCGCGCCATGGTGGCCGTGGTTCATCTTGACCGTGCGCGCGCCCAGCGCCAGCGCCAGCATCTGGTGGCCCAGGCAGATGCCGAACAGCGGCAGGTCGGCGTCCAGCACGCCCCGGATCATCGGCACGGCATAGGTGCCGGTGGCCGCGGGATCGCCGGGGCCGTTTGACAGGAACACGCCGTCGGGGTTCAGCGCCAGCACGTCCGCCGCGGTGGCGGTGGCGGGCAGCACCGTCACGTCGCAGCCGGTCGAGGCAAGCGAACGCAGGATGTTGCGCTTGGCGCCATAGTCGATGGCGACCACGCGGTTGCGGGGCGCCGTCTGGCGGGCGTAACCCTCGGGCCAGGCCCAACGCATCTCGTCCCAGCGGTAGCTTTGCGCGCAGGTCACGTCGCGCGCGAGGTCAAGGCCGACGAGGCCCTTCCAGGCGCGGGCCTGCGCGACCAGGGCGGCGATGTCGAACCGGCCCTCGGGATCGTGGGCCAGCGCCACATGGGGCGCGCCCTGCTGGCGGATCGCGCGCGTCAGGCGGCGGGTGTCGATGCCGCCGATACCGGTGCGTCCGCGCCGGGCCAGCCAGTCATCCAGCCGCCCCGCCGCGCGCCAGTTCGACGGCTCGGTCGGGTCCCACTTGACCACCATGCCCTCGGCCACGGGCTCGGCAGCCTCGTCGTCGTCATCGTTCACGCCGACGTTGCCGACATGGGGGAAGGTGAAGGTGACGATCTGTCCGGCATAGGACGGATCGGTCAGGATTTCCTGGTAGCCGGTCATCGCGGTGTTGAACACCAGTTCGGCGACCCTCACCCCGGTCTTGCCGAACCCGCGTCCGTAGAACAGCGTCCCGTCGGCAAGCGCGAGGCAGGCGGTGGGAGGCAAGGCGCGGTCGGGCATGGGGCGGCTCCGGGGTCGGTGGCTGCGTGCAGGCGCGATCCGCAGTCCCGGGTGACGGGGTGGGACGGGGATCGCGCAGCGTCTAGGCAGGCACGGCGGCGCGGTCAAGGGCGGCGCGGGCGCTGCGACCGTCAGGCGCGTCCGGTTGTGCGGGGGGACGTTCGGGGGTAGGTTGAGCGACTGCACCCATGGGGATGAGGGCACAATGTCGATACGCACCCGCGTCGCGGACGCGCTGAAGGCGGCGATGAAGGCGCGCGAGGCCGACCGGCTGGCCACGCTGCGGCTGATCAACGCCGCGATCAAGGACCGCGACATTGCCGCGCGCGGGCGCGAGGACGACCAGGCCGGCGTGAGCGAGGCCGACCTGATGGCCCTGCTGGCGAAGATGGTGAAGCAGCGGCAGGAAAGCATCCGTGCCTACGAGGAAGGCGGACGGCTGGAACTGGCGCAGAAGGAAGCCGCCGAGATCGCGGTGATCGAGGACTTCCTGCCGCGCCGGATGACCGAGACCGAAGTGACAGCGGCCGTCGAGGCCGCCATCGCCGAGACCGGCGCCACCGGCATCCGCGACATGGGCCGGGTCATCGGCGCCCTGAAGGACCGCTATACCGGCCGGATGGATTTCGGTTCGGTCGGCCCGATGGTGAAGGAACGGCTGGGCTGCACGTCCTGAATGGGCGGCGCGGCGGGGGCACTGCCCCCGCACCCCCGGAGGTATTTGGGCATGGGTGAAGGTGCAGGCCGGTGGGCTGCCAGACTCGATTGGCCCGACTGCTACGACCCCTCGATCCGGTTCAGGTCGGCCACCGACAGGCAGAGGCGGCGGATCCGGTTCAAGAGGTTCAACCGGTTGCGGCGGACGACGGCGTTGTCGCTATTGACCTGCACGGCGGTGAAGAACGCGTCGATGGGGGCGCGCAGGCGCGCCATGGCGGCCATGGCCTGTCCGAAATCCTCGGCCGCCAGAGCCGGGGTGATGGTGGCGTCGGCCGCGTCGAGCGCGTCGAACAGAGCGGTCTCGGCCGGGTCCTCGGCGAATTTCCGGTCGGCGCCATAGCTGTATTCCACGCCGTCGGCGGATTCCGCCTGCGTCAGGATGTTGTTGGCCCGGCGGAAGCCCTGGAGGAGGTTCTCGCCGTCGTCGGTTGACAGGAAGGCTTGCAGCGCGCGGGCGCGGGCGACGACGAGGGTGAGGTCGTCGTTGCCGGGCATGGCGAGCGTGGCGTCGATCACGTCATGGCGGATGCCGTCGTCGCGGAGGTGGACCTTCAGGCGGTCCTCCTTGAACTCGAAGTAAGAGCCCACTGCGATACGCAATGCCGTTTCGATTAGTTCCAGATTCCGATTGTCGGCCCTTAATTTCTCTAGGTGATGCTCAAAACTGCGCGCGCTCGCTGCGGCTATATCGATCTCGACCTCGCGTCCATGAAAAGAAAGAGGAAGGCTCTCAGCCTTACGAAGACGGCGGATCGCAATATCGAGCTGCGTCTCGGCGTCGGCAACCAACTTCTCTCGATATGATCTTTGGTGTTCTGCAATTTTGAAGCGGATCATCGCGAACCAACGATGACGAACTTTGTTCGTAAGGATCAGACGAATGATCCCGATCTCTGCACGCCTCAACGCAAACGGGTCCTTCGACCCCGTGGGCTTTTCATCAATCGCCCAGAACCCAGTCAGGGTGTCGATCTTGTCGGCCAGCGCCACGGCCATGCTGACGGGTTCAGTCGGGACCGTGTCAGACGGACCGAGCGGCGAGTAGTGGTCGCGGGCGGCGTCGGCGACCTGTGCGTCCTCTCCGGCGGCCAGCGCATAGTAGCGGCCCATCACGCCCTGCAGTTCCGGGAACTCGCCCACCATCGCCGAGCGCAGGTCGAGCTTGGCCAGCCGCGCGGCGCGGTCCGCCAGATCGGGGTCCGCCCCCACCGCGGGCGCGATCTCGCGCGCCAGCGCGGCGATGCGCTCGATCCGTTCGGCCTGCGACCCCAGTTTGGCGTGGAAGGTGACGTTGGCCAGCCCCTCGGCCCAGTCGTCCATGCCCGCCTTCGCCACCCGCAGGTCGTTTTCCCAGAAGAACCGCGCATCGGACAGGCGCGCGCGCA
>CAYYOE010000030.1:0-16372 GCA_964473055.1 uncultured Rhodobacterales bacterium
CTGGGCGGCACCTGCATGTCGTTCTACGACTGGTACTGTGACCTGCCGCCCGCCTCGCCCATGACCTGGGGCGAGCAGACCGACGTGCCGGAAAGTGCGGACTGGTACAACGCGGGTTACCTGCTGCTCTGGGGCTCGAACGTGCCGCAGACCCGGACGCCGGACGCGCATTTCTACACCGAGGCGCGTTATCGCGGGACCAAGTCGGCGGTGATCTGCCCCGACTATTCCGAGGCCTCGAAGTTCGGCGATATCTGGCTGCCGGTGAAGCAGGGAACGGACGCGGCGCTCGGCATGGCCTTCGGGCATGTCATCCTGCGCGAATTCCACCTCGATCGCGACGTGCCGTACTTCCAGGACTACGTCCGCCGCTACACCGACATGCCGATGCTGGTGCGGCTGGACGAGGTGGACGGTCGGCTGATCCCGGGCCGGCAACTGCGCGCGGCGGACCTTGCCGACGGGCTTGGCGAGGCGAACAACCCCGACTGGAAGACGGTCGCCCTTGACGAGGCGACGGGCGATCTGGTGGTCCCCAACGGCTCGGTCGGCTTCCGCTGGGGCGAACAGGGCAAGTGGAACCTCGAACAGCGCTCTGCCGCCAAGGACGTGACACTGCGCCTGACGCTGGACGGCGCCGAGGACGCGATCCGCGGGGTCGATTTCCCCTACTTTGGCGGCGAAGCGACGAACGGCTGGGTCAACGACGATCGCGGCGCTGTCCTGACGCGCAGCGTGCCGGTCAAGTCCGTCACGCTGGCCGATGGCACTACGGCACAGGTCGCCACGGTGTATGACCTGCTGATGGCCAACTACGGGCTGGACCGGGGCTTCGGCGGCGAGCATGTCGCGCGCGACTACGATGCCGACGTGCCCTTCACCCCGGGCTGGGCCGAGCGCATCACCGGCGTGCGGCGCGACAAGATCATCCAGGTGGCCCGCGAATTCGCCGACAACGCCGAAAAGACGAACGGCAAGTCGATGATCATCATCGGCGCGGCGATGAACCACTGGTTCCACATGGACATGAACTACCGCGCCGTCATCAACATGCTGGTGTTCTGCGGCGCGGTCGGCCAGTCGGGCGGGGGCTGGGCGCACTATGTGGGCCAGGAAAAGCTGCGCCCGCAGACGGGCTGGACGGCACTGGCCTTCGCGCTGGACTGGGCGCGACCGCCGCGGCACATGAACTCTACCTCGTGCTGGTACGCCCACACGGACCAGTGGCGCTACGAAACCGTGACGGCCGGGGAAATCCTCAGCCCCACCGCGCCCAAGGGCGACTATGACAGGCTCAGCCTGATCGACTACAACATCCGGTCCGAACGCATGGGGTGGCTTCCTTCGGCGCCGCAGCTGCGCACGAACCCGTTGAAGGTCGGCGCGGCGGCCAAGGCCGAAGGGATCGAGGCGAAGGACTATGTCGCCCGCGAGCTCAAGGCGGGGCGGCTGGAGATGTCCTGCGAGGACCCGGACGCCCCCGAGAACTGGCCGCGCAACCTGTTCGTCTGGCGGTCGAACCTGCTGGGCTCGTCCGGCAAGGGGCACGAGTATTTCCTCAAGCACCTCCTCGGCACCGACCACGGAGTTCTGGGCAAGGACCTGGGCGAAGAGGGCCGGATGAAGCCCATCGAGGCGCGCTGGCACGACCAGGCGCCTGAAGGCAAGCTCGACCTTCTGGTGTGCATCGACTTCCGCATGTCCACGACGGCGGTCTATGCCGACATCGTGCTGCCGACCGCGTCCTGGTACGAGAAGGACGATCTGAACACGTCCGACATGCACCCATTCATTCACCCGCTGCAGGCAGCGGTGGACCCGGCCTACGAATCCAGGACCGACTGGGAGATCTTCAAGGCCATCGCAGAGAAATTCTCCGAGGTCGCACCGGAAATCCTCGGGGTCGAGACGGATGTGGTGCAACTGCCGCTGCAGCACGACAGCCCGATGGAAATTGCCCAGCCCGAGGTGCGGGACTGGAAACGCGGCGAATGCGACCTGATCCCGGGCAGGACCGCGCCCGCCTATATCGCCGTGGAACGCGATTACCCGAACCTGTCTGCCCGGTTCACCGCGCTCGGGCCGCTGATGGAGAAGGTGGGCAACGGCGGCAAGGGCATCGCCTGGGACACCAAGACCGAGGTGCACCACCTGAAGGCACTGAACGGCACCCATCGCGAGGGGCCGACGAAAGGCATGGCGAAGATCGAGACCGCGATCGACGCCTGCGAGGTGATCCTGATGCTGGCGCCCGAGACCAACGGCGAAGTCGCGGTCAAGGCCTGGCAGGCGCTGGAAAAGGCTACGGGGCGCGAACACTCGCATCTGGCCGAGGTCAAGCACGACGAGAAGATCCGCTTCCGCGACATCGCGGCCCAGCCGCGCAAGATCATCTCCAGCCCCACCTGGTCTGGGATCGAAAGCGAGGAGGTCTGCTACAACGCCGGCTGGACCAACGTCCACGAACTGATTCCCTGGCGCACGCTTTCGGGGCGCCAGCAACTGTACCAGGACCACGAATGGATGCGCGCCTTCGGCGAGACCTTCGTGATCTGGCGCCCGCCGGTGGACCTCAAGACGATCTCGGCCGAAGCAACAAGCGCATTGGCCAACGGCGAAAAGCACGTCGTGCTGAACTTCATCACCCCGCACCAGAAATGGGGCATCCATTCCACCTATAGCGACAACCTGTTGATGCTGACGCTCAACCGCGGCGGTCCCTGCGTGTGGATCTCTGAAGTGGACGCCAGACAGGGGGGCATTGTCGATAACGACTGGGTCGAGGTGTTCAACTCCAACGGCGTCCTGACCGCCCGCGCGGTGGTCAGCCAGCGGATGAAGGAGGGCACGATATTCATGTATCACGCCCAGGAGAAGATCGTGAACACGCCGGGATCGAACATCACCGGCAAGCGCGGCGGCATCCACAATTCCGTCACGCGGGCAGTGCTGAAACCCACCCACATGATCGGCGGCTACGCCCAGCAGTCCTACGGGTTCAACTACTACGGCACCGTGGGGTCGAACCGCGATGAGTTCGTGATCGTCCGCAAGATGGCTTCGGTCGATTGGCTGGATCGCCCCGCAACCCAGAAGCTGGAGGCCGCGGAATGAAAGTGCGTGCGCAAATCGGCATGGTGCTGAACCTCGACAAGTGCATCGGGTGCCACACCTGTTCGGTCACCTGCAAGAACGTGTGGACCACGCGCGAAGGCGTCGAGTACGCATGGTTCAACAACGTCGAGACCAAGCCCGGCATCGGATATCCGAAGGACTGGGAAAACCAGAAGCGCTGGAACGGCGGCTGGACGCGCACGTCGCGCGGCCATCTGGTGCCGAAGCAGGGGGCGAAATGGCGGATCCTGGCGAACATCTTCGCCAACCCGGACCTGCCCGAGATCGACGACTTCTACGAGCCGTTCGACTTCGACTACGACCACCTCAAGTCAGCGCCCGAGATGCAGGCGTTTCCCACCGCCCGTCCGCGATCCAAGATCAGCGGCGAGCGGATGGAAAAGATCGAATGGGGTCCGAACTGGGAGGAAATCCTGGGCGGCGAATTCGCCAAGCGGTCGCAGGACCATAACTTCGAGGGCATCCAGAAGGACATTTACGGGGAGTACGAGAACACCTTCATGATGTACCTGCCGCGGCTGTGCGAGCATTGCCTCAATCCGGCCTGCGTCGCCTCGTGTCCCTCCGGTGCGATCTACAAGCGCGAAGAGGATGGCGTCGTCCTGATCGACCAGGAAAAGTGCCGCGGCTGGCGGATGTGCGTCTCGGGGTGCCCCTACAAGAAGATCTATTACAACTGGTCAACCGGCAAATCCGAGAAGTGCACGCTGTGCTATCCGAGGCTGGAATCCGGCCAGCCTACGGTCTGCTCGGAAACCTGCGTGGGCCGCATCCGCTACATCGGCGTGATGCTCTATGACGCCGACAAGATCGCCGAGGCCGCCAGCGCCGAAAAGGAGATGGACCTCTACGACGCGCAGCTGGGTGTTTTCCTCGACCCGAACGATCCCAAGGTGATCGCCTACGCGCGCGCCGAGGGCATCCCCGAGGACTGGCTGCGCGCCGCCCGCGAAAGCCCGATCTGGAAGATGGCGATGGAGTGGAAGATCGCCTTCCCGCTGCACCCGGAATACCGCACCCTGCCGATGGTGTGGTACATCCCGCCCCTGTCGCCGATCCAGAACGCGGCCGAGGCGGGCAAGATCGCGGCACATGGGGGCATGCCCGATGTCCGCAGCCTGCGCATCCCGGTGCGATACCTGGCCAACATGCTGACGGCGGGGGACGAGGCGCCTGTCGTTGCGGCGCTGGAACGCATGCTGGCCATGCGGTCCTACATGCGGGCCAAGACGGTGGACGGGGTGATCGACGAAGGCGTCGCCGAACGCGTCGGCCTGACCACCGGCCAGATCGACGACATGTACCGCATCATGGCCATCGCCAACTACGAGGACCGCTTCGTGATCCCCACGACGCACCGCGAGCTGGTCGAGGATGCCTACGACCTGCGTGGCGGCTGCGGCTTCACCGATGGCAACGGCTGCTCAACCGGCTCGGCCGGCGCCTCGCTGTTCAGCGGCGGCAAGAAGTTCCGCAGCCCACAGGAGTTCATCCGGTCATGAAGACGTTCCGCGCCCTTTCGGCCCTTCTGAGCTATCCGACGGCCGACCTTCAGGCCGCCGTCCCGACGATCCGGTCGGTTCTGACGGGCGAGGGGGTTCTGCCTCCCGCCCAGGCGGCGGCCATCGATCCCCTGCTGGACAGTCTGGCAGAGGACGATCTCTATGACCTCGAAGAGCGGTATGTGCTGCTGTTCGACCGTTCGCGGACGCTGTCCCTGAACCTGTTCGAGCATATCCACGGGGAAAGCCGCGACCGCGGCACCGCGATGGTGGACCTGCTGGAAACCTATCGCGACGGCGGGTTCGACCTGTGCGGGTCGGAACTGCCCGACCATCTGCCGGTTCTGCTGGAGTACCTCGGCACACGGTCGCTGGCCGAGGCACGGGCGTTGCTGGCCGATGCCGGTCACATCCTGGTCGCATTGGCCGAACGGCTGACGCGGCGCGATGCGGCCTATGCGCCGGTCATGGCCGCCCTTGTCGCGCTGGCCGCCACGCCCGCCGACACCGAGGCGGCACAGGCCCTGATCGCCGAGGCCGACGACAATCCGGAAGACCTCGAGGCGCTCGATGCCACCTATGCCGAGGCGCAGGTGATGTTCGGCCCAGACCCCAATGCCGGCTGTCCCGTCAGC
Organism: uncultured Rhodobacterales bacterium; assembly: GCA_964473055.1. Classification (GTDB taxonomy): domain Bacteria; phylum Pseudomonadota; class Alphaproteobacteria; order Rhodobacterales; family Rhodobacteraceae; genus UBA996. Next base: position 5,273 of record CAYYOE010000030.1, read on the forward strand.
CGCGACATCCTCGCGCGGATGGACCCGCGCGCGGCCGCCGCAGCCCGCTGAGACAAGGATGACACCCATGTTCAACCTAGATTTCTTCCTCTTCGGGATCATGCCCTACGCGGTGCTGGCCATTGCCCTTGTGGGCACCATCGCCCGATACGAGCGCGATCCCTTCACCTGGAAGTCCTCGTCAAGCCAGCTTCTGCGCAGGAAGCAGCTGATGTGGGGCTCGATACTTTTCCACGTCGGGATCATCGTTCTGTTTTTCGGCCACCTCATCGGGCTGTTCACGCCGATCTGGGTGCTCGACGCTCTCGGCATCTCCTATGGCTTCAAGCAGTGGATTGCCGTCTTGCTGGGCGGGACGGCGGGGGCTGCCGCATTCATCGGCTGCTCCATGCTCCTGCACCGGAGGCTCGTGGATCCGCGCATCCGCAACAACTCGTCCTGGGCCGACATCGGCATCCTGATGATCCTGTGGCTGCAGATCGTGGTCGGGATGGGGACCATCATCCTGACGCTGGACCACATGGACGGGTCGAAGATGGTTCAGTTCATGACCTGGTCGCAAAGCGTGATGGGCCTTCAGGTCAACGCCTGGCAAGAGGTCGTGGGGGTGCACGGGCTGTACAAGTTCCACATCTTCCTCGGGCTGGTGATCGTCGCCATCTTCCCGTTCACGCGGCTTGTGCACATGCTGTCGGTGCCGGTGAGGTTCCTGTGGCGGCCGGGCTACCAGATCGTGCGGTCGCGCCGGGGGGCCAAGCCGGTGCGCACGGGTCTGAAGCCCTTTGCCGAAAAGCCTGCGGTTCCGCCGCAGCCCGCGGAGTGACGGGCATGGCACTGCTCCGGGACATCACCGTGAACGGCCGGGTCATCCCGGCCGCCACCATCGCCGCCGAGGCGCAGAACCACCCCGCCCCCAAGGGCAAGCCGGGCGCGGCCTGGACGGCCGCCGCCCGCGCGCTGGCGCTGCGCCAGCTGATGCTGGACGAGGCCGCGGCGCGTGGCCTCGTCGCCGAACCGCAGGCCGTGGCCGAGGGACGCATCGAGACCGAGGAGGAGGCGCTGACCCGTCAGCTGATGGAGATGGCCGTCATGCCCGACCGGGTGGACGAGGCCGACCTGCGTGCGGCCTATGATGCCGCACCCGACCGGTTCCGCGCACCGCCACTATGGGAAGCCGCGCATATCCTGATCCCCGCAGCCCCAGGCGACGGCACCGCGCGAAAGGGTGCGCGGGCACTGGCCGAGGGGATCATCGCCGAACTCGCCCGCAATCCGGCGCGCTTCGCGGCTCTCGCGGCGGAGCATTCGGCCTGCGACAGCCGGTCAAGCGGCGGCTTTCTCGGCCAGATCGGGCCGGGCGACACGGTGCCCGAGTTCGAGGCCGTGCTGCGTGACCTGCCCGAAGGCACGATCGCGCCCGACCCGGTCGAAAGCCGCTTCGGCCTTCACGTCATCCGGCTTGACGCACGGGCCGAAGGGGCCGTCCTGCCCTATGCCGTCGTGGCCCTGCGGCTGCGGGCCGCGGCCGAAAAGGCCGCCTGGGTTCGCGCCGCGCGGGCCTTCACCGAAAAGCTCGCCGCGCGGGCCGAGGTGACCGGCGTCACCCTGAGCGCGGCCTGAACCCGGAGGGCGCGCAATGCCCGACCGCGCTTCGCTTGGCTACGAAGGCGGCGCCCGCGGGGCGCGCGCCGCCGACCGCCCGCTCTCGGCGACCGACTGCCCGCTCGAGGCAATGCGCGAGACGCATTTCCTCCAGCGCCAGATCTGCACGGACATGGAAGTGCTGGCCGCTACCGAAACCCCGCGCCCGGCGCTGGCGCTGGCGATCCTTGTGAATCTGTGCCGTGATCTGCCGCGGCATCACGCCGATGAAGAGGCGGGGCTGTTCCCGGTCTTGCGGAAGCGTGCGCGTCCGGAGGACGAGATCGAGGCGCTACTGGATCGTCTCGTGGCGGAACATGCTGCGCTGCCTGTCGCGCTGGCAGGGCTTCTGGCGGCGCTCGACTGCATGGTCGACGGCGCACTGCCCGCGCCCGAGGACCGCGACGCGCTGCGGGCGCTGGCGCAGGCCGAGCGGCGCCACATGACGTTCGAGAATGCCGTCGTGCTGCCCCTCGCGGCCGCGCGGCTGATGGCGGCCGACCGCGCGGCGCTGCTTGCGGCGATGAAGGCGCGTCACGCCGAACCCTTCGCCGGGGACGGGCCATGCCGCCGGGTGCTGGCGGGTCTGGCGGCAAGCAATCCGGAAAGGAACCCCGCATGACCCTGCACAACGTACTGGATCGTCCCGACCCGAGGCGGTGCGGTTGCGATGCCGGGGCAACCGGGTCGCTTCTGCCGGTGGATGTGGCGCTGGCGCGCGCGCTGGCTCTGGCCGCGCCGGTGCCCGGGATCGAAACCCTGCCGCTGGCAGCCGCGACGGGGCGTGTCACAGCCGCGCCGGTGCTGGCGCCCGTTCCACTGCCGCCCTTCGACAATGCCGCGATGGACGGCTACGGGTTCGATCCTGCGTCGCTTGACGGGCCAGGTCCCTGGGTTCTGCCGGTCAAGGGAATTGCGCGGGCAGGCAATGCACCCGGTCTGTGCGTGCCAGGCACGGCGGTCCGCATCCTGACCGGCGCGGCAATCCCGACAGGTGTGCGCGCCGTCGTCCCGCAAGAAGAGGTCGTGCGCGACGGCGACTGCATTCACCTGCGCTACCGTCCATCCAAGGACAACCACATCCGCCGCGCGGGCTCCGACCTGGCCGCCGGGGCCGAGATCCTGCCCGCAGGCCGCGTGATCGGACCGCGCGAGGCCTGCGCGCTGGCCGCCGCGGGGCAGTCGCACGTCACCGTGCGCCGTCGCCTGCGGGTGGCAATCCTGTGCACCGGGTCGGAACTTGTCGAACCCGGTGCGCCGTGCGCGCCGGGGCAGATCTGGAACGCCAACCGGGCGCAACTTGCCGCGGCGCTGGCGCAGGCCTGGGTGGACCTGATCGACCTTGGCCCCGTGCCGGACGTCCCTGCGCGCCTTGCAGCGGCGCTGGACGAGGCGGCGGACGCCGATCTGATCGTGACCACAGGCGGCGTCTCGGTCGGTGACGAGGACCATACCACCCGACTCGTGCGCGCGGCTGGTGGGCAGGTCCACGCGATGAAGCTCGCCATGAAGCCGGGCAAGCCCGTTACAATCGGTACGCTTGGCGCCGCAGTCTGGCTTGGCCTGCCGGGCAACCCGGTTGCCGCCTTCGTGACCTGGACGGTGCTCGGCGCGCCGGTCGCAGCGGCCCTTGCGGGAATCGACGGGGCCGGCCCGCGCAAGCTCGTCGCTCGGCTTGCGACCGGCGTGGCGCACCGGCCGGGGCGATGCGAATATCGCCCCGCGCGCCTGCTTGGCCACGACGGGCAGGCCGTGCCGGTCGTGGACTGTCTCGACACCCCCGGATCGCACCGTGCCGCACAACTCGCCGCGGCCGAGGGCCTGGCGCTGATCCCCGCCGATGCCGAATCGATGCCGGCAGGCGCGTTGGTGGAGTTCCTGCCCTTCTGACCGGGCGGCGGCGTGGCGTCGGGCGAAGTCAGCCACCATGGCCTCGAAACGTGAGAACAGGTCGGGGTCGCCGAAGTGCTTGCGGGCAAGTGGCAGAGGGTCGGCAAGGTGCCGGTCGTGATGGCGCAATTGGATAGGGGCGACCAGTGTGGCCGTGTCGTCGGACGCCTGGGACTGGGGTTCGGGGGTGAGCATCAGGATCTCTGCCGGGGGTCATGGGACGCTGCCACCGCGTCCCGGCCGAATGGCTTGATACATATCAAGTCCGACAGTTTCAGTCCCTGATAGAACTTCTGCGAGGCAAGGGAGATGACCATGCAGATCGGATATGTCAGCAGCCCGGGCAGGGGCGCGACCGACGCCTGTATCGCCGCCGCCGTGGCACGACTGGCCGCGCAGGGCATGGCGTTGGCGGGGACGGTCCAGACGAACCCCGCGCGGGCGGGTCGGGATGTCTGCGACATGGATGTGCGGGTGCTGCCCGACGGGCCGGTGCTGCGGATCAGCCAGGATCTTGGGCCGGGTGCGCGTGGCTGCCGACTGGACGGCGGGGCGCTGGAGGTTGCCGCCGAGGCGGTGGCCCGGCGGCTCGACGGCGCTGCCCTTCTGGTCGTGAACAAGTTCGGCAAGCAGGAGGCGCAGGGTCGCGGCCTGGTGCCTGTGATCGCCGAGGCGGCGATGCGCGGCTTGCCGGTGCTTGTGGGTGTGAACGGGCTGAACCTGTCGGCCTTCCTTGCGTTTGCCGAAGGTTTCGCCCGGGAACTGCCCGCCGATCCCGAAGTGATTGCCGCCTGGGCGCTAAAGGCGACGCTGGTCGATGCCTGAAGCGCGCCCTGCTCGCCTGGCCGTGCTGACCGTCTCGGACCGCGCGCGCCGGGGCGACTATCCCGATCGGGGCGGGCCGGCGGCCGAGGACTGGCTGCGCGCCACCATCTCCGGGCCTGTCGAGGTGCAGCGGCGGATCGTGCCCGACGGGGCTGATAACGTGGCGGCGGCGCTGTCGGACCTCGCCGACACATGGGGCGCCGACCTCATCGTCGTCACCGGCGGCACCGGACCGTCCCCCAGCGACCGAACACCCGAGGGGCTGGCTGCGGTGATCGACTTCGCCCTGCCGGGCTTTGGCGAGGCGATGCGCGCGGCGTCGCTTGCCGAAGTTCCGACGGCGATCCTGTCGCGCCAGGGTGCGGGCGTGCGCGGGCGCTGCCTGATCGTGACGCTGCCGGGTGCCCCGCGGGCCATCGCCACCTGCCTGACCGCGGTCTTTGCCGCCGTGCCCTATTGCCTCGACCTGATCGGGGCGGCGCGGATCGAGACCGACCCTGCCCGTATCCGCGCCTTCCGTCCCGGTTGATACTTGTCAATCCACCCACCCGGAGCCCCGCCATGACCGCCGCAACGACAATGTCCCGCAGCCGCGCCTGGGAAGGACCTGCGATCTTCAGCTACGGTTTCCGGCCGTTCTTTCTGTTCGGCGGACTCTGGGCGGCGGCCGCGATGGTCCTGTGGCTGATGCACCTGACAGACCGGCTGGCCGTGACCGGCCCCTTCACCCCGGTCGACTGGCACGCCCATGCGCTGCTGTTCGGTTATGCCTCGGCCGCCATCGCGGGTTTCGCGTTGACGGCGGTGCCGAACTGGACCGGGCGCTTGCCGATCGTCGGGTGGCCGCTGGTGGTACTGGTCGCGCTGTGGCTCTTGGGGCGCGTGGTGACGACGCTGTCCCTCGGCCTGCCCTGGGGCGTGGTTCTGGTAGCCGATCTGGCGCTGCCCGTGGCGCTGGTGGCGGCGCTGGGGCGCGAGATTGCGGCGGGACGCAACTGGCGCAACCTGCCGGTGGCCGGCCTGGTGGCGCTGTTCGCTGCCGGACAGGCACTGTTCCATGTCGAGGCACTGGCGGGCGGGGCGGCACAGGGCGGGGGGGTGCGGCTGGGACTTGCGGCCGCCGTGATGCTGATCGCGCTGATCGGCGGACGGATCGTGCCGAGCTTCACCCGAAACTGGCTTGCGGCGCGGCAGGCGACGGCGCGGCCCGTGCCACCCGGGCGGGCGGATGCTGCGGTGCTTGGCGTGACTGCCGCCGCACTGCTGCTGTTCGTCCTGGCCCCCCATCATCCCGCAACGGGCGGGCTGGCGGCGGCGGCAGGGGTGGCGAACCTGTGGCGCCTGGCACGCTGGCAGGGGCTGCGCACTGGGTCCGAACCGCTGGTCTGGGTGCTGCACGCGGCCTTTGCCTTCATCGGCCTCGGGTTTCTCGGCATCGCTGCCGCAGTTGTGGGTCAGATGTCTGACGCAGGCGCGCGCCATCTGTGGCTGGCGGGCGCGGTCGGGCTGATGACGCTGGCGGTGATGACGCGGGCAAGCCTCGGCCACACCGGGCGGCCGCTGACCGCGGCCCGACCCGTCGCCGCGCTGTACCTCGCGCTGATCCTCGCCGCGCTTGCCCGTCCGGCGCATGTGCTCTGGCCACAGGTGCCGGGGTTGGTCGAACTGGCTGCACTGGGCTGGACCCTCGCCTTTGGCGGCTTTGCGGTGCTCTACTGGCCTGTGCTCACCCGACCGCGGACAGGGGACAAGGCGGCGGCGCGCGGATGAGCGGTTGGGCGGTCTATGCCGCGGCCTGGGTGCTGTTTCTTGTCAGCCACTCGGTGCCCGTGCAGCCGGGGCTGAAGGCCCGGCTGGTCGCACGGTTGGGAGCGCGCGGCTTTGCGATCGCCTACAGCGCGGTCTCGGTAGCCGTTCTTGCCGCCTTGATCGTGGCTGCAGGGCGGGCACCCGTCGTGCAACTGTGGGACTGGGCACCCTGGCAACGGACCTTCGCGCAGGCTGCGATGCTGGCGGCCTGTGTCCTTGTCGCCCTCGCCGCCTTCGCGCCAAACCCGCTGTCCTTCGGCGGCTGGCGCAACGAACGCTTCGACCCGGCGCGCCCGGGCGTTGCGGGATTGATCCGCCACCCTTTCCTTGCTGCCCTGGTCGTCTGGTCCGCCGGACACCTTCCGGCAAACGGTGATCTGGCGCATGTGTTGCTGTTTGCGGGCTTTGCCGGGTTCGCCGCCCTCGGCATGGTAATGATCGACCGGCGGCGGCGACGCGACCCGAACCTTGCTGCGCTGCGCCCTATGGCCGTCGGGCGGGCCAGTTCGCCGAGCGCCTGGCCGCTTCGTATTCCGCTCGCCACGGCAGTCTGGGCCGCGCTGGCCGCCCTCCACCCGATGGTGATCGGCCCGTCCGTCTGGCCCTGAGGCCTCTGCAAGGTCGGCGCGACGCTGTCGCTGGCGCAATCCGGAACTTCCGGCAAAGCCACCGTCCGATGCCGGTCAGTGCTGCGGCCCCCGGACAGGGCCTGCCCATGCGGCGCCACCGGTTCGGTCAGATCGGCAGGCGTGGGGCGGCACCCTTGTTCATGCGCAGGGCGCTCGAACCCGGTCGCCGTTCGTTCCTACCCCCCTCCCGGCGTGGTGACCACCAGCGGCACCGCCTCGATTGTCGGGGAGGCCCCCGCCGGGGCGGCCTCCTGAATTCGCCTCAGGTAATCCGCCAACTCGAACAGCGGCTGCGGCGTCGGCGTCTCGATCCCGTCGCCGGTATCCACCATCACCGTCGGCCCCTCCAGCACCGCGCCGAACTCGGGCATTTCGCCGCCCGGCTGCCGGTAGCCGTCGATCCGGCTCATGACCGCAGCCATGTCCCAGACCCCGCCGTTGCGCGCCGAGATCTGCGTCAGGTCCGTGGGTTTTCTTTGCATGCCTTCACTCAGGGGCCCATCGCCGCGGCCAGCCATGCCATGACATGCGGCACAATTCTCGACGAACAGGGCCCGGCCCGCGTCGATCGGCACTTCTTCGCGCGCGCAGGCCGTCAGCACCAGGATCGCGAGCAGGACGCCAAGTCTGTGACGCATCGGTTCTCCTTCGGGTTGCGGCCATCATGGGGCCGGGGGGGCAGTCTTGCCAAGCCCCTTCCAGGGATCAGCCCCCCAACCGGCGGAGTTCCGACAGAAACAGGCTGGCCAACGCCTGCCCGTAGGGCGCGGCGACATTCGGGATGCGCCTGTAGAAGGCCAGGTCCGGCCCCATCGCGGTGCCGTCCGACACGTCGGCCAGGATCCCGTCGGACCCGATCCGTGCCAGGACCGCGTTCCGTGCCCTGTCGGCGATGACCCGGGCCGAGGGGTCAAGCAACCCTTCGCGCAGGCCCGCCAGCACGCCGTAGCCGAAGCCCGCGGTGGCCGAGGCCTCGACCGGCGATTCCGGGTCGTCCAGCAGCGTATGGAACATCCCGTCCGCCCGCTGGCAGCCGGCCAGCGCCGCCACCTGCGTGCGCAGGACCGCGGTCAGGTAGCGCCGCACCACCGGGTCGGCCGGCGGCGCGATGGCGAACAGTTCCGGGATCGCGATGGTCACCCAGGCGTTCCCCCGCGCCCAGCGCGCGCGGGCGTAGTTGTGCCGCCCCTCGTCCGTCCAGCCGTGGAAGAACAGCCCGGTTTCGGTGTCAGCCAGAAAGCGGATGTGGGTCAGGTACTGGTAATGCGCCTCGGCCACCCAGTCGGCGCGGCCCTGGGCGCGGCCCGTCTCGGCGAGGAAAAGGACCGCCATCACCAGCGTGTCGTCCCACAGCTGGCCGGGTCGGCGGCCTTCCTTCACCACATGCTCGAACCCGCCCTCGGCACATTTCGGCAGGTCGGTCATCAGCCAGCCCGCCCAGTCGGCAGACAGGCGCAGCCAGTCCGCCCGCTCCGCGTGCGCGGCGAGACAGGCCAGGGCCAGCATCGGTGCGGTCGAGTTCACCTGCCGGGGCGGCAGGCCACGCGCGATCTGGCGGTCGTACCAGCGACCCATGGCAGCCAGCGCGGCATCATCGGCCCGATGCTCGGCATCGCGGAACAGTCCGTAGAGGCCCACACCCACCTCCCAGTCCCATTCGTCGAACCGGATCTCGCCGTCCACGTCGGCTTCCGCCGTGTCGATTCCCTTCAGCCGCCGGAATCCAGCCGCCAGTCGGGCAAGTGCTTCGTCAAGCGGATGCAAGATGATCCTCCCACGCGGTCATGGGCCCCCCGTTCCGCGCATAGTGCGGCACGGGTGTGAGGGGGCCGAAGGGACGGTGCTGGCCATCGACACGCAGCGGGCCGTCGAAGGCCAGGTCCAGAGGGTGCGACGCCAATCCCGCGGCCGACAGCGCCAGCGCCCTGGCGTCGAACCCCATCGCAGCGCCTTTCAGCCGCCTGGCGAAGGCCGTGGGCGACTCGTCCGGGACGCGCAGCGCCACCGCCCAGCCCACCCGCGGCGCCATCGCCCGCCACAGGGCCCCGCGGTACAGCCCCGTCTCGACGCGCTCCAGCGGCGTCGAGCACCACAGACCGACCGTCCCCGCGAACAGGTGCCAGGCGCCGACAGGCTCGGGTGCACCGAAGGCATCGGGATCGGCGAAGGCCTGGGTAAAGGGAATGCCTGTCCAGGGACGGTCGATATCCCAGATCAGGAGGGCCACCGGTCCGTCCTGCGCGACCCGCGGCATCACATGGCTGCCCGCCAGCAGGGACGGTCGCCGCTCGCCCCACGGCTTCAACTCGCCCGGGTGGTTCACCCAGAGGCGCGCCATCGGATCGCGCGCATGCTGAACATCCACGACTTGAGCCTGGTGACCCCTTTCGCCGGTCATGAGACCCGTCACGGTGGACAGTTGCACCTCGTCCGATTTCCAAAGCGTCAGCTTGCCCTGATGCCCCAGACCCTGGGTATAGCGCGCCTCGATCCGGTCGCCGGGGGCGGGCGCAGCCAGCGCGCCCAGACTGGCGGGCGGGGCATAGTCCGAAAGGCAGAACAGTCCCGCCGCCCGGTCGAGACCCGGCCGGAACGGGCCGCCGAGGGATATCGCCATGATCGCGCCAAGCTCCGTCATCGGCCCGGCCAGCAACTCCTTTTCATAGCAGCGTCCCTGGGTTCCCGCAGGAACGCCCCCGGTCGTGTGCAGCGCCGCCATGACGAAGATCCTGTCGAGCAGCCGGGCCGACCGGGCGCGGAATTCCGGCGCCATGTCGTGCAGGGTGAACAGGCCCAGCATGTCGATGGGGTAGTAGGCGGCCGAGTTCCATTCGCACAGGCCGTCCTCGTCGATCGCCGCGAACCATCGGTCCAGCCGCGCCGCCGCCTGGGTGGCGTGCTGGCGCCCGGTCTTGCCCGAGTTCGGGAACACCTCGTCCTGGAACAATCCGCCCGCAACCAGCTGCGCGGCGTGGAAGCACAGCACATGGTTTTCAGACCAGAACCACATGACATCGTCGCCCGGTTCGTCCAGCCAGTAGCGCCAGCCCAGGATCGCCGCACGAAGCCGGGCGCGCAGGCCATCATCCAGCCGGTCGCGCGCATCCCGCCACAGCCGCAACAAGGGCAGGATCGAGAAATCGGAACAGTCCCACCGCTCTTCGATGGTGGTCAGCGTCGCCGCAACGATCCGCGCGACCCGGTCGGGCTGTTCGCCCCGCAGCGCCAGCAGGGCCGCGACCGAGGGTTCGAACCCGGTGAAGCCCGCCATGCCATCGGCGGCCTGCGCCTTGCGCGCGGCAAGTTCGCCCGCAAGCACGACGCCTTCGGGGATGATCGTCGTTCCCAGGGTCCGCGACAGGCGCGCGGCGCCGACCCGCGCCCGAACGGGCAGCGATACGCAGCCGGGCGGGGCGACTGCTGCTGGTGCCAGAACCGCCTCGGGATGTTCGGGGGTCAGGGTGACGGTCGTCGGGTTGGCGCGAAATGGGTCGGCGACAAGCCCCCCACGCGGGAACTGCGCAAGATCGCGGATCGCCAGCTCAACCGGCACATCCGGCGGTGTGTCGGCGACCAGCCGGACATCCCCGCCGCGATAGGCGATCCGGTCGGTACGAAGGCCGGCAAGCACCGCGACCGTTCGCTCGATGGCCGATGCATCGGCCCCCTCCGGCAGGGCGGTTGCGACGGCGTCGCCCTCGATCAACGTGAGGGAAAAGAAGCAGGTCGTGTCACGTTCGTGCAGGTCTTCCAGCCGCAGGGTCAGCCCCTGTGCCGCGCCCAGCGGCAGCGTCACCTCGGCCGATTGCGGCGTGTTCCGGGTGAAGGGCTCGAACGTCGCGACGGGATCATCGCCCAGCCACAGACGCACCCCGCCGCAGGTCGCCAGCCGGAATCGCGCCGGACCCGCACCCCGGATCAGGCAGCGGAAGGCGCGCACGACAAGCGTCGGGCGATGGCAGAACCGCGAGAAATCCAGGTCTGCCCCGTCAAGGCCGAACATCAGGTCGGGAAAGGGCCCTTCCGGCCGGGAAACATGGCGGATGGGCAGCTCGGACAACAGCGCCTCGCGGCAGGGCAAGGGGCCGGTATCGACCCAGCCGTTGCGGAAACGGTAGTCCACCCGATCAGGCATCGGCCGCGCGATGCCCGGATAATGCCGTTCCTCGGGCGCGGCCATGGCCCAGTGCACCAGCGCATCGCCCGGCGCGCGATCGGTCCAGGATGCCATCGACACTCTCCTTCGCGGGTGGGCAAGTCATGGCCAAGGCCCGGGATCTTTGCAACGGGTCCGGGCATCCGATAC
>CAYYOE010000030.1:16472-18054 GCA_964473055.1 uncultured Rhodobacterales bacterium
CGGGCATCCGATACTGGCGCACATGAGGCTGACGGGAAAAGTCGCACTCCCCATGTTGACGCAAACATCCCAAGCTGCGAACACTCGCATCAGGCTGAAAACAGCGACGTTCCAGGGAGGGAACCCATGACGCTTACGCTTCGACTGCGGCCCCGTGCCGTCAAGACCCGTGCCGCCCTTTTCGGTGCCGCCTCGTTTGCTGCCTTCATGGCTGCCGGTGCGGCCAACGCCGTCGATCTCGACTTCATGATTTCGGACGTGGACGGCAAGGCCGCAATTCTTGCCGAGTTCGCCGAGCGGTTCAAGGCGGAGAACCCCGACGTCAACATCACGCTGAACGTCGTGGGCTACGACATCATCCGCGACCAACTGGGCGTGCAGCTCGAGGCCGGGTCGGGCCCCGATCTGGCGTTCATCACCTCGCTGGGTGCCCTTCAGCCGTATTATGTCGATCTGCGGCCCTACGTGGACGCGGACGCCTGGGAAGAAGCCTATGGCGCGATCCTGCCGTGGTACCGCGCGGGCGTGTCGGATGGCATCTACGGGTTCCACACCGAACTGACGGTGACCGGGCCTTATGTGAACCTGACCATGTTCGAGGAAGCGGGCGTCGACCTGCCCGAGCCGGGTGCGACCTGGGAAGACTGGGCTGAAGCCACGCGGCAGGTGATGGCGGCGACCGGGGCCTATGCCGGGATGGTGATGGACCGTTCGGGTCACCGCAGCGCCGGACCGGCGATGTCCTATGGCGCGGCGTATTTCGATGCCGACGGCAAGGCCGTGATTGACGACGGCTTCCGCGCCTTCGCACAACTGATGCTCGACTGGCACGAGGAAGGGTTGATGCCGCCGGACATCTGGCCGGCCGTGTCGGGCGCGCGCTACGCCAACGGGAACGAGCTGTTCTTTGGCGAGGAAGTGCCCTTCTACATGTCGGGGTCCTGGAACACCGGCAACGTCCAGAACAACGTCGGCGACAAGTTCGACTGGTCCGTCGTGCCGGTGCCCTGCGGTCCGGCCGGGTGCGGCGTGATGCCGGGCGGAGCGGGCCTGACCGCGTTCAAGTCCGGCGATCCGGCGGCAGAGGACGCGGCGGCGAAGTTCGTCGCCTGGATGGGCGAGGAAGAGCAGGCGCGCGAGTGGTACACCCGCACCTTCGCGATCCCGGCCCATGCCAAGCTGCAGGCCGAGGGGTTGGACTACACCTCAGCCGGGGCCACCCAGGCGGTCAGCGACGGCCTGAACCTGTTCGCGGCCATGGCGGCGACGGCGGCGGAGCAGACGCCGCAAGCCTTCACCCTGCAGGGTCATCCCCGCAACACGGTGATCTTCACGTCCACGGTTCAGTACCTCGCCGCGGCGATGAACGGCGAACTGACGCTGGATGGCGCGATCGCCGCGATCACCGAAGAAGTAGAGAAGAACGTCAACGCGAACTGACGTCCCGGCTTGGGTGACATGGTGGCGCCGCCCTCGCGGTTGGCGCCACACCTGACCGGCGGGGGGCATCCCGCCGGTTCGGAATGAGGGGGAGCGAATGACACCAGCCGGGATGCTGATGACCGCCATCGGCCTGTTCTGG
>CAYYOE010000031.1:0-17719 GCA_964473055.1 uncultured Rhodobacterales bacterium
GGTGCCCCGTCGGGCCGCCAGCGGCAGACGCGCCAGCCGTCCCATATGGCGCACCAGACGCCGCCCCCGGCGTCGACGGCGAGGCCGTCGAGGCGGCCCTCGGCCTCGGGCAGGCGGGCGAAGATGCGGCGGGCGGACAGCGCCCCGGTCTCCGGGTCGCTGTCGTAGGCGTAGATGATCCCCGGGATGGTATCGACGAGGTAGAAGGTGCGGCCATCGGGGCTCCAGCCGAGGCCGTTGGCCACGACGAGGCCGCCTTCCTTGCGTTCGGACGCCCCATCCACGCCGATGCGGTAGAGGGAACCGGACGGCCTGGAGGCATCTACCTGCATGGATCGTGACCCGATCCAGATCCGGCCATCGGGTCCGGTCTTGGCGTCGTTCAGGCGGTTGTCGGGGATCCCGCCCTCGGGGTCGGCGAAGGAGGTCAGCGCGCCCGTGGCGAAGTCAAACCACTCGATCCCGTCCTGCGAGGCGACAAGAAGCCGCCCATCCACAGCCGGGATCACGGCACTCACAAGCTTGCCGGTCTCGCGGCCTTCATTCCGGCCCGTGGCGGGGTCGAAGCGGTAGACGGCGGGGTGCAGGATGTCGACCCAGTAGAGCACCTTCTCGCCCGGGTGCCAGACCGGGCATTCGCCCAGCTGCGCACCCCAGGGCAGGATGCAGGACAGTTCGGCCGGTGGGCGCCCGGCCGAGGGCCGTGGACGCGGGCGAGAGGAGAGCGTGACCTCGCCGGCGGCCCCGGTGATGCGGCGGGCGGCCGCGATCAGCTCGCGCCCGGCGGGGTGGATGCTGGAATTGTCGAGCCGTGAGGACGGGCCGAGCGCCACCAGCGCCCCGATCGGCGTGCCGTCCCGCCCCGGGATCGCCGCCGCGACCGAGTTCACGCCGGGCAGGTGTTCCTCGTAGGACACGGCATAGCCGCGCGCGCGGGTCAGGGTCAGGTCGGCCTGAAGCGCGTCCGGCGTCGTCAGCGTGCGCGGCGTGAAGCCATCAAGCGCCAGCCGCCCGACCAGCCCGCGCCCCACCGCCGGGTCCTGGAAGGCGAGCAGCGCCTTGCCCGCCGCCGTGCAGTGCAAGGGCACGCGCCGGCCCACGTCGACCCGCACGGCAAGGCCGTCGCCCGAGCGTTCGTCGAGGTATTGCACCACCTCGCCGTCGAGGCGGCACAGTGCGACGGTTTCGCCGATCTCCTCGGCCAGGCGGTCAAGCTCGGGCGCGGCGGCGGCGGCGAGGTCGAAGCTTTCCCACACCCTGTGCGACAGTTCGAGAAACCGCTGGCCGAGCGTGTAGGTGCCCCGCGCGGCATCATGCTGGACGAGGCGGAAAGCCACCAGCGTGCGCAGGATCCGGGCGAAGGTCGGCTTGGGCAGGCCCGAGGCGCGCAGGAGGTCGGCAAAGCGCATCGGTTCCGGCGCGTCGGCGACCATGTCGAGCAGGCTCAGCCCCTTGGACAAGGCCTGCGTCCCGCTGGGCGTTTCGGGCTTCTCCGGCATCACGCCGCCGCCCGGTCCCGTCTTGCGCGGGCGGCCTCGTCCAGCATTCGGTCGATCGTCCATTGCGGTTCGAATCCAAGCGTGTCGCGTATGAGCCTGTTCGAGGTGTGGTAATAGACGCCCGCGCCGGGAAGATCGACCGTCACGACGGGAAGGCCGGTGATCGCGGACATCCGCGGCAGGAGGTCGGCGAAATCCACCGGATCGGTGGCCCCGAGGTTGAAGGTCCTGCCCGGGGCTGCGGGATGGTCGAGCGCGAGAAGGACACCCTGCGCCATGTCGCGGGTTTCGGTGATGTGCATCCGGAAGGGGCGGCCGGAAGCGTTGCGCGCAAGGACATGGGCGGGGTGGCCGGGGTCAGCCGACCGGAGAAGTTCCGCGAGCGCGGTGTTGCCGAACCGCTCCTGCTGGCGGATGCGGGGACGGAGAAAGAAGCGCGGGCCCGAGAAGAAGCTGTCCTCGTCCAGAAGCTCGGCCGCGTCCTGTGTGTGCGAGAACCGCAGGATGACCGTCTCCAACCGGCCCTGCCGGGCGTGGAAGCGCACCAGGTCCTCGCCGATGAGCTTGGTGAGGCCATAGGTCGAAGTGGGCTTCAGCGGGTGATCTTCGGTGATGGGCAGGCTTTCGGGAGCGGTTTCGGGGTAGACCTCGCCCGAGGAGGCGAAGACGAAGCGACGGACCCCCGCCTTGACGGCGGCATCGAGGATCAGGCGCGTCCCTTCGACATTGGTGCGGAACATGGCGTCGCTGTCTTGTGCCGCCCAGGACATGAGGGCGCCGAGGTGCAGCACATGGCTTGCACCGTCCAGCGCGCAAGCCAGGGCGGAGGCATCGTCGAGCGACCCGCTCACTTCCGCGAAGTTCGGGTCCTCGCGGCCCGATGGCCGGAGATCGAGGCCACGAACGACGCGGCCCTGACCCAGCAGCGTCCCCACCACGTCCCGGCCGATGCGCCCCGATGAGCCGGTGACGAGGATCACAGCGCGCGCTCCGTCTCCGGGTCGAAGAGGTGGAGATGGGCGGGGTCGAACGACAGCGCAATCTCGTCGCCGGCGGGAAGCGGGCCGCTGAACGGGACGCGGGCGATCAGCCCCCTGGACTTCTCCCCCTCGCCGGAGGCATCGGTCCGCAACGATCCCTCGGCGTCGAAGTAGATGTACTTCTCGGACCCGAGGCTTTCCACGAGCGTCGGCCGCACGCGCAGGTTGACCGGCCCCACTCCCAGCGTGAGATGCTCGGGCCTGAGGCCGGCGATCACCGGGCCTTCGGGCAAGCGGCGCCGCAGGGGCACATCCTGGCCGAACAGGCGAAGGACGCCCTGCGCGGCGGTGGCTGTCAGGAAGTTCATGCCGGGCGAGCCGATGAAGCCCGCAACGAACAGGTTCGCAGGGCGTGCGAACAGGTCGTCCGGCGGCGCGATCTGCTGGATCCCGCCGCCACGCATGATCACCACGCGGTCGGCCATGGTCATCGCCTCGATCTGGTCATGGGTGACATAGACCGTGGTGACGCCGATCCGCTTGTGGAGCGCCGCGATCTCGGCCCGCATGTGGACGCGCAGCTTGGCGTCGAGGTTCGACAGCGGCTCATCCATCAGGAAGGCCTGCGGCTGGCGCACGATGGCGCGCCCCAGCGCGACGCGCTGCCGCTGGCCGCCGGAGAGGTCCCTGGGGCGGCGGTCGAGATAGTCGGAAACCTCGAGGATGCGTGCGGCCTCGTCGACGCGTCGGGCGATCTCGGACGCGGGCGTGCCGCGCATCTTCAGCCCGAAGCCGATGTTCTGGCGCACCGTCAGGGTCGGGTAGAGCGCGTAATTCTGGAACACCATGGCGATGTCGCGGTCGCCGGGGGCGGTGTCGGTCACGTCGCGCGCGCCGATGTGGACCGACCCGCCCGACGCGGGTTCGAGCCCCGCGAGGATCTTCAGCATCGTCGACTTGCCGCAGCCCGAAGGGCCGACGAGCACCACGAACTCGCCGTCCTCGATATCGAGCGAGAACGGCTGCAGCACGGTCAGCGCGCCGTAGCTCTTGTGGACGTCGCGGATGGAAATCCGGGCCATGCCTATTTCTCCGCGCCGGCAGTCAGCCCGCCGACGAGATAGCGTTCCAGGAACAGGTAGATCACGATGATCGGCACCGCGACGAAGACCGCGGCTGCCGAGATCTCGTTCCAGTCGGTGGTGTATTCGCCCTGCATCGTGGTGATCCCCAGATTGGCGGTCCAGTTGCCTTGCGCGTTCACCAGGAAGGTCCGCGCATAGGCGTAGTCCGCCCAGGACAGGACAAAGGCGTAGAGCGCGGTCGCCGCGAGGCCCGGCGTCGCGATGGGCAAGACCACCCGGACGGCGGCACCAAGGGGCGAGCAGCCGTCCACCATCGCGGCCTGCTCCAGTTCACGCGGGATCGTGTCGAAGTAGCCTTTCAGCATCCAGGTCGCGAAGGGGATGATCAGCGTGGAATGGGCGATGATCAGCGTCCAGAGGCTGCCGATCATCCCGTAGGAGCGGAAGATCGAGAACAGCGGAATGACCAGAAGCGTGGCCGGCAGCATCTTGGCGGTGAGGATGAACAGGCCCATCGTGGCGCCGCCACGCATCGAATAGCGCGACAGCGCATAGCCGGCCGAGACCGAGACCACCATCGACAGCGCGACCGATCCGGTGGCTGCGATCAGCGAATTGCCGAGCCAGGTCAGGATCGGGCGCTGTTCCCAGACGCGGGCGAAGATCTCCCACTGCGCCTCGTCGGGCCAGAAGCTGGGCGGCAGGCCGGAGAGTTCCGCGCTGGTCGACAGGGCCGTGACGAAGAGCCAGTAGACCGGGAACAGGATCAGCCCGAGCGTCAGCAGGACGGTGGCATAGAGCGCCGCGGTCTGCGGCCATGTGCGTCGCATCGCGGCCTCCTAGTAGATCGACTTCGACGGGCGCCCGAGCATCATCAGGCTCGCCAGCACGCAGATCACCAGCGTCACCACCCCCACCGCCGCGGCGCGGCCGAAATTCTGGAACTGGAACGCCTGGTCGTAGGTCATGATCGACAGGGTCTGCGTGGTCTTCAGCGGGCCGCCCTGCGTCAGCACCTTGATGATCGAGAAGTCGCGGAACACCCAGAGGATCACGAGCACCAGCGTGACCCCGAGCACGGGCATCAGAAGTGGCAGCGTGATCCAGCGGAACCGCTGGAGCGGCCCTGCGCCATCCACCCGCGCCGCGGCGTAGTAGTCCGCCGGGATCGACTGCAAGCCCGCCAGCATCATGATCGACACGAAGGGAAAGCCCTTCCAGATCATCGTGATGGCGACCGCCCAGAAGGCCGCGCCCGGCGTGCTGACCCATGCGATCATGCCGTCGGCGAGGCCCAGGGTGACGAGGAGCCAGCTCATGAGCCCGAAGGTGGAATCGAAGATCCAGGCGAAGATCACCACGGCGATGATCTCGGGCACAGCCCATGGCAGAGCCACGCCCACGCGCGCCGCCGTGCGGCCGCGGAAACGATTGTTGACCAGAAGCGCCGTCGAGAGCCCGACGATCAGGCTGCCCAGCGTTACTGTCAGCACCATCTTCAGCGTCACCCAGCAGGCCGTCCAGAACTCGGGCGCATTGAACAGCCAGGCGTAGTTGGCCGTGGAGAACGGGCGGCGGTCGGCCCCCATGCGGGGCAGCTTCACCTCCTGGAAGGACAGGTCGACGGCAAGCATCAGCGGCCAGACGATGATCGCCGCGACCAGCAGGACCGCAGGTGCAAGAAGGATATAGCCCACAAGGTGCTGACGGCTCGGCCGGGCAAGGTCGAGGAACCGGCCACGGGATGCGGGTGAGGCGGGGGATGCGCGCGGGATGTCGGACATGGGCGGGCCGCCTGGGGTCGGGGGACGAAGTGCCGGCCCGCCCCTGCGACAGGGCGGGCCGGGGAGGGTGTCAGGCAATCAGCCGCGCAGCGCCTCGGCCTTGGACTGCATGGTCCGGGCGACCTCGGCGGGGTCGAGATCCTCGATCAGCATCCGCTGGGTCTCTTCCTGGATCATCTTGCTGAACTCGTTGTAGTTCAACTCGAGCCCGGTGGGGATGCGGTCGATCCCGGCGGCCGAGGCCGCCTGCATCGTCTGGATCAGCAGCGGGAAGTGCGGCACCGTCTCCTCGACGCCGGTGACGTCCGCGGCCGGGCTGGGGGGCGTGTTGCCGCCCACTGTGGCGTAGCTCCGCTGGAACCCGGGCGACATCGCCAGCTGGATGAAGTTCCACACCAGCGCTTTGTCGTCATCGGAGATCTCGGATGGCATCGCCAGCACGTTGGACGACCCGCCAAGCGGCGGGTCGAAGGGGGGCACGCCCACCACCGTGTCAGCCGCCGCCGCGCCCGCCTTCATGGTCCCGTAGAGCCAGGGACCGTCGAGCTTCAGCGCGATCCGGCCGTCGGCGAACAGCTTGCGCACGTCGCCGGCCGACATGTCGATGGGGGTCAGCCCTTCCGAGATGATGGTTTTCCAGCGCGTCAGGCCCTCGACCATCTCGGGCGTGTCGATGGTTATGTTGCCGTCCGGGTCCGTCCAGTAGGCGCCGGCGTCGATGATGAAGCTCAGCATCTCGGTCAGGTACTGGCCCGCGCCGCCCTTGGTCTCGTGGCCGGTGCCGAACTGGTCGGGGATGCCGTCGCCGTTGAGGTCCTTGGTGGTCGCACGCGCTACTGCCAGGAATTCGTCCCAGTTGGTCGGTACGGCCAGCCCTTCGGCATCCAGGATGGCCTTGTTGTGGGCCATGATGAAGCCGAAGTAGTTCATCATGATGCAGACGGTCTCGCCGTTCCAGTCGCATTTTGACTGGCCGGCCCAGCCGTCCATGTCCAACCCCGCCTCAGACAGGCGACCGTCCAGCGGCTCGAGCCAGCCGTTGTCGGCGAAGGCCTGGAACTCGAAGGACGCGAGGTGCACGATGTGCGGCGGATCACCCCCGGCGAACAACGTAGTCATCGTGTCGGCATAGGCGCCGCGCTCGACCTTGGTGAATTCGACGGTCACGCCGGGGTTCTGCGCCTCGAATTCGGCGATGACCGATTTCCACCAGTCCCCGGTCCCGGCGTCGTCGACCTGCCAGGAGATGAACTTCAGCGTCGTATCGGCCAGCGCGGGCGAGACAGCCCCGGCGGCGATGAGAGTCGCGACAGCGGCACTGCGCGCCAGTCGTCCGATCGTTCGTGTCATGGTGTCCTCCTCTGTTTCTTCGTTGGTGTCGTCACATCCGCTGCAACAGCCGCAGCGCCTCCTCCGATGGCCTGACGCCGAGGCCCGGTCCGCGCGGCAGGTGATAGAACCCCTCGCGGCAGTCCATGTCGCTGTCGAGGAGGCGCCGGTTCGGCTCGAAGATCGAATGCTGGAACTCGTGCGCGACCAGCGTGGGCAGGGTTGCGGCGGTGTGCAGGCTGGCGGCCAGGAAGATGCCCGCGCCGATGGTGGCGTGCGGGATCACCTCGATCCCGCGCTCGGCGGCCAGCGCGCCGATGCGGCGAAAGCCGGTGACACC
The DNA here is from genome assembly GCA_964473055.1 of uncultured Rhodobacterales bacterium. Taxonomy (GTDB): domain Bacteria; phylum Pseudomonadota; class Alphaproteobacteria; order Rhodobacterales; family Rhodobacteraceae; genus UBA996. The sequence continues at coordinate 7,018 of CAYYOE010000031.1, forward strand.
CTTGTGCCCCATCTCGGGCTGCACGATCGCGATGCGGCAGCGGTCGATGCGGTGGCGCATGTCCCAGACGGTGCGCCATTCCTCACCCACGGCCACCGGGATGTCGGTGCCATGCGAGACGCGCGCCAGCCCGTCGATATCCTCGGGCCAGACCGGCGCCTCGACAAACCATGGCGCGTGCGGGGCCATCGCCGCGATGAGGGCGAGCGCCTCGTCCGCCGTCTGGTTCCAGTGCATGTCGGCCGCGATCCGCGCCATTGGACCGAGAGCCGCGCGCAGGCTTTCGATCTCGGCCGCCGGGCCGTCGTCGGCGACGGGCGTGGCGAACTTGAAGGCGTCGAAGCCCCGGTCCTGCCAGCGTCGCGCCAGCGCCGCCCTCTCGCCGAGCGTGCGTTCGGGCAGTCCCGAGACATAGGCCGGGATGCGGTCACGCCCGCCGCCGAGCAGCTCGACCAGCGGGACGCCCGCATCGCGCCCCGCGATGTCCCAAAGCGCGATGTCGAGGGCGGCCAGCGCATCGAGGTAGAAGCCCCCCGAATAGCCCCGGACGCGCATCATGTCGTAGAGGTCGTCGTGAATGGTCGACGGGTCCTCGGCAGTCCGGCCCACGACGAAGCCTGCCAGCAGGTCGTTGACGATGGCGGTCACCGCGCCGGGTGCCACGATCCCGTAGGTCTCGCCCCAGCCGACCGTTCCGCCCTCGGTCGTGATCCGCACCAGCACGCTGCGATCGACGGTCGGATAGACCGTCCGGTTGCCCCGGCGCACGATGTAGCCGTTCTTGTTGGCCGCCTCACCCGGCCGAAGCGCGCCGAGATAGGGCGTGCCACGCGGCTGGGTCAGGCTGAAGACCTCGACCGAGGCGACGGGGCTCGTCATGCCGGGGCGCTTTCGAGCAGGCCGAGCTCGGCGAGGTTCGCATCGATGTCGGCCAGCGCCATTGTGTCCAGATCGGGCGTCACGGCGCGAACGAGGGCGTTGTCCAGTACGCCACGGCGCATCAGGACATGCTTGGTCAGGCGCATCCGGTAGACGCCCTGCAGCACGAGAAGCGGCAGCGTGCGGACGTAGATCGCCCGCGCCTCGTCCCGCCGCCCCGCCCGCCAGGCCCGGTCGAGCGCGACATGCAGATCGGCGATCTCGAGCGCCGGCATGGCCGCGCAGGCGCCGCGTGCGTATTCGTCCAGAACGAAGCGCGCGCCGCCACCGCCGATGACACCGGCCAGCGTGTCCGGCGCATGGGCCAGGACATGGCTGATCGCCGGCCCGGACGGCAGGGTTTCTTCCTTCACGTAGATCACCTGCGGGACAGCCCGCGCGATATCGACGATCGCTTCGGGCGACAGGTCCGACCCCCGGGGGGCGGGCGCGTTCTGAAGGATGATCTCGACCCAGGGCACGGCGTCGGCGATGCGGGCGAGAAAGTCGATCAGGGCGGGCGCCCCGGTTCCGATCGATCTGGGCGGCTGCACCATCAGGTGGCGCACCCCCAGTCCCGCCGCAAGACGCCCATGCGCCGCCACCTCCTGCCAGTCGGCGGCGCTTGCCCCCGCGATGACCGGGGCGCGGCCATCGGCCTCGGCCACGACCGCGCGCAGCAGGTTGGCGCGTTCGTGGGGCGTCAGGGTCTCGACCTCGCTGGCGAAGCCCGGGAACACCAGCCCGTCGACCTGCGACCGGAGGGCGAAGCGCACGGCGCGGCGCAAGGCTTCGGCATCCACGGCTCCGTCGACGCCGAAGGGCGTGGGCAGAACCGGGAGGATCCCCTGCAGCCTTTCCTTCATCCCGCACCACCCTTAGTCCACTATGTGATACCTTTAACTCACAAATTGACACTATTGCGATTCAGCCCCTATGACAAGCGGGAACTGCCGTGACCTGTCGCGCAGAAAGGACCCCCGATGGACGCGCCCGACCGATCCCCCGCCGCCGTGATCGTGGACTGGGGGACGACATCCTTTCGTGCGGACCTCGCGACGGGTGCGGGCGAGGTTCTCGGCCACATCGAGACGCCGCAGGGCATCTCGGAACTGCGAGGATGCGGGTTCGAGGCCGTGCTGACGGCGGCGCTGGAACCCTGGCGGACGGCGCACGGGCCGTTGCCCGTGGTGGCGCTGGGCATGATCACCAGCCGGAATGGCTGGATCGAGGTGCCCTATGTGCCCTGTCCCGCGGACCCTTCGGACCTGGCGCGTGGCGCGGTGCGGCGTGTGCTGCCGGACGGCACGCCCCTGCTGTTCCTGCCGGGGCTCTCCGATCCCGCAAGGCTGCCGTTCCCGGACGTGATGCGGGGCGAGGAGACGCAGATCGTGGGCAACGGGCTCGACCGGGCCGCGACGGTCGTCCTGCCCGGCACGCACAGCAAATGGGCCCGGGTCCGCGATGGGCGCATCGAGGGCTTCCAGACCTTCGTGACGGGCGAGATCTTCGCGCTCCTGATGAAGCACTCCTTCATCGCCCGCGCGGCCGTCTCGCCCGTGGAACCCGACATGGCGGCCTTTCGCCGGGGCCTTGTCGAGGCCGAGCGGTCGCCGGCCATGCTGTCGGTCCTGTTTTCCGCCCGCACCGGCGGGCTGGCCGGGCTGCTTCGACCCGAGGAGGTCGGCGACTACATCTCCGGCCTGGTGATCGGGCAGGAGTTCCGGCAGGCGCGCGAGACCGGATGGTTCGGGCCGGGCGAGACCATCGACATCGTCGGGAACGACGGGCTCAACATGCGCTATGGGATCGCGGCCGACGTCTTCGGGCTTCGCGTCCGCCGCGTCTCCGATCAGGCCGCCATCTGTGGCGCGCTCGCGATCCTGGCGTGCACATGATGGGCCTCGCTGCCCCGTCGCGCCCCGGTGCGCGCACCCCTCAACCATCATGACCGACCGCCGGGCGGTGCTTCAGGCACTGGCCGCGGTGGGTGCGGGTGTCGGGAACAATGCCTTCGTCCACGCCCTCGCCGGCCTGCCGCTGATGCAGCTGATCGTACTGCGCGCGGGCGGCGCGCTGGTCGTGCTGCTGCCCTTTCTCTTGCGCAGGGGGTTACGGTTTCCCACCCGCTTCTCGCTTCTGCGCGCCGCCATCGAGGCGGTCGGATCGGTCCTGCTGATCAAGGCGCTGACGCTCACGTCGCTGGGGTTCGTGGCCACGATCTCGCTCGTGATCCCGCTCGGAGTTGTGTTCTTCGCCTCCACTCTCATGAACGAAAGGCTCTCGCGCCGGGGGTACCTCCTTGTCCTGGCGGGCTTCGTCGGGGCGATGATCGCGACGGCGCCGCAGTTCGACACGAACACGATCGGCACCCTTGCCGCGCTGGGGGCGGCGGCCTGCTATGTGGCGCGGGACCTGCTGACACGGCACCGCGGCGCGGGGGAATCCGCGGTGGAGATGTCCGCCATGGCAAGCCTGATGACGCTCGCGCTGGCGGTTGTCCTCGTGCGGGGCGGGGCGTCGGACTGGCCGACGATCCACGCGGGCCAGACCGCCCTCGTCGCGGGGATGGTGGGCCTCTATGTCGCCAGCAACGTGCTCATCGTCATGGCGACACGCGGGGGGCGGCCGGGGCTGGTAGCGGCGACGCGGTATTCCTCGGTCCTCTGGGCGATGCTCATAGACGCCCTCTTCTTCAGCACTGTCCCGGACCGGTCGAGCCTTCTCGGCGCCGCCATCATCATCGCCAGTGGCCTGATGTTGCTGCGCAAGGATCGCTTGCCGCCGACGTATTGAACGGGGCGTCAGGTCCTGCGGGCCTGCGACCGCGCCCGATCCTGCGAAGCACAGGCCGGGACACCCGGTTCCCGGTCTTCGCGCCAACGCTGCTGAACCCCGAAACGCCCCTCGCAGAGCGCATTGCTTGCCAGCTGGTCCTCGTGCGAGATGATGTATCGGCATTGGACCCGAGCGGACCACAGGGATCGATGCGGGCATATTGATCCCATCGGGGAGGGCGATCACATCAGGTGGATCCCCGCGGGCAGGTCTCCGCAACTCACTTCTGGGTCTCGATGTAGAAGCCCCGAAACGGCTTGACCGTGGACATCGACAGGAGTGTGCGGGTCTGGGCCACCCCGGGCAATTCGCTGAGCCGGTTGCGGAACACGGCCTCATAGGCGCGAGGGCTGGGCACGGCGATGCGCAACAGGAAATCGAACTCGCCCGAGACCAGGTGGCATTCGAGGACCTCGTCCATCTCCCGGACAGCCGTTTCGAATTCATCGAGAGCCGCCCGGCTCTGCCCCGCCAGCTTGACCTCGACGAAGGCCTGCATCTCCAGGCCGAGCTTGAGCCGGTCGAGCCGTGCCATGTAGCCGCTGATAACACCTTCGGCCTCGAGCATCTTCACCCGCCGATGGCAGGCCGAGAGTGACAGGCCGACCTTCTTGCCAAGCTCGGCCATGGACCGCGACGCGTCTTCCTGAAGTGCCGCAAGAATTCGACGGTCTGTCCGGTCCATCGGAAATATTCTCATGATCGCGCGTCAGGCGCGAATAGTTGCGAAAATTCTTCCGAATACAACCCCTGTTTAGGAGCACTTTTTCCTGTTTCTGCCCTAGCCTTTTCGAACCTCGGCGCGACCGGGAACAACAAGGAAACCAGGAAATAGGGAGGGACAGATGAGTACCCGCTATGTTGTTGCCTATGACGGCAGCCCAGCCGGACGCAGGGCCGTCGATCATGCGATTGCGGCCTCACGGGACAGCGGCGCCACCGTGCTGGTGGCCTACGTGCTGGAGTGGTCGCCCTACAGCTTTCTGACCCAGGAAGAGCTCGCCGAGCGTCACAAGCGGCGCAACGAGGAACTGGACCGCGCGCGCTCTGCCGTCATCGAACCCCTCGTGGCCGACCTCGCCGCCGCAGGCGTCACGGTCGACACCGACATCCGCTACGGAAACGTGGCCGATACCCTGATCGAGATCGCAAGGTCCGAGGGTGCGGGACAGATCATCGCCGGGCGTTCGGGCGAACAGGGGCTGGCAGGGCGCCTGTTCGGAACGGTTGCATCGAAGCTGGCGCAGATTTCGCCGGTACCAGTCACCATCGTGCCCTGACAGGGGCTTCGGGAGGAAACATGAACAGACATATCCTCGCGCTTGCGGGCGGGCTTTCGCTTGTTGCAGGCGCCGCATCGGCCCAGAGCATCGGAGACACGATCAACAGCTGGTTCGCCTGGTCGACAGGCTGGTTCGTCGACTTCATCTTCTCGCCATTCCCGGGCACGGAAATCGCGTGGATCGTCGGTTGGCTCGTGATCGCCGCGACGGTCTTCACCATCTACTTCGGCTTTATCCAGTTCCGCGCCTTCGGCCATGCCGTCGCGCTGGTTTCCGGCAAGTACTCCGACCCGAAGGACGCAGGCGAGGTCAGCCATTTCCAGGCGCTCACGGCGGCGCTTTCGGGCACCGTCGGCCTGGGCAACATCGCAGGCGTCGCGGTGGCGGTCAGCATCGGTGGCGCGGGCGCGACCTTCTGGATGATCCTGGCCGGTCTGCTGGGCATGGCATCCAAGTTCACCGAGTGCACCCTCGGTGTGAAATACCGAAACGAGTACGCCGACGGCACCGTTTCAGGCGGGCCGATGTACTACATCAAGAAGGGTTTCGCCGAGCGGGGCCTGCCTCTGGGCGGAGTACTGGCGATCCTGTTTTCGGTGTTCTGCGTGTTGGGATCGCTTGGCGGGGGCAACATGTTCCAGGCCAATCAGGCGGCGGCACAAGTCGATTCTGTGTTCGGCATTCCGACCTGGATTACCGGGCTGGTGCTCGCGGGCGTCGTCTTTGCGGTGATCGTCGGCGGGATCAAGTCAATCGCCCGCGTGACGGAAAAGGTCGTTCCCTTCATGGGCGTGGGCTATGTTCTGGTCGGGTTGCTGATCCTGCTGATGAACGCCGACATGATCCTCTGGGCATTCGGCGAGATCTTCCGTGGAGCCTTCACGGATACCGGCATCACCGGCGGCATTGTCGGCGCGATCATCCAGGGGTTCCGGCGTGCCGCCTTCTCGAACGAGGCGGGCGTGGGATCGGCGGCCATCGCCCATTCGGCGGTGCGCACCAAGGAGCCGATCACCGAGGGCTTCGTGTCGCTGCTCGAGCCCTTCATCGACACCGTGGTGATCTGCACGATGACGGCGCTGGTCATCATCATCACGCAGCAACTGCTCGTCGACGCGGATACCGGGCTCTACATCCTGAACGAGGCCGGGCGCATCACCACCGCCTCGGGCGCGGCAGGCGGCGTTCCGATCACCTCGGCGGCATTCGGGTCTGCCTTCGGCTGGGCGCCGTTCGTTCTGTCGATAGCGGTGATCCTGTTCGCCTTCTCGACCATGATCACATGGGCCTACTACGGCGTGAAGGCCTGGACCTACATGTTCGGAGAGGGCCAAACCAAGGAACTGGTGTTCAAGGTCATCTTCTGCATCTTCATCTTCATCGGGGCGGTGTCGAGCCTCGATGCGGTTATCGACTTCTCGGATGCCGCAATCTTCGCGATGGCTCTGGTCAACATCGCGGCGCTCTACTTCCTCATGCCGATCGTGAAGCGCGAAATGGACAGCTACCTTTCGCGTCTGAAGTCGGGGGAGATCCGACGCACCAAATAACGCTCCGAAACCCGGCCGGGCCACCAGGCCCGGCCGGACGACGCGCGACACCCTCCAGGGCTTCCGCCTGCGAGGCGATCCTGGCGGCCAGCCGTTCGTGACGGTTGTCCGTGCGATGGTCCCGCTCCCTGGCGCGGGGCCTCTCTTGCGTATTGGGCTAGTGCCAGACGTGGCGAGCGGCCGTTCTCGCGGACTTCCGCAATCGCGATGTTGCAAACTCATCGGGACGCTCTTCACCGAGGTCGCGCCCCTGCCCCGGACTGTCCCTGGCCACCGGCGCGCGCGCTTCGAAGACGGCATCGACGGCCTCGGCCGGGTTTCTACGCACCTTGTCCGCAGGCACACATCGCCCAGCGGGCCGGCGCCCCAGGAACTAATCCGCACGGTCCGGACCTCGGAGCCGGAACGAACCTTCCTCGACCCGATCGACCCGACGCCCGGACTGAATGGCCGGGCCCAGGGGTCCGGTCGAAACCGGGGCAAGGTCGAGCTTCGGGCAGGCCTCGCCCGTCTCCGGTGCCGGCCCTGCGCTCGCCGAGGCCGGGTCCGCAGGGTGCCCCTATGCCGTACCTCCTGCACCGACCCCGTGCCCCCCCGGGACACGGCGGCGATGGGACGGTGAATGCCCGAACCGCGCGGCGAAGGCCCGCGAGAAGGCGCTGCGGCTGGCGAAGCCCATCCGCAGCGCCACCCTGTCCACCCCGATGTCTCCCCGGGCCAGCAGTGCCGCCGCCCGTGTCAGCCGCAGGTCGCGCAGAAGCCGTGCCGGAGTGGTGCCGGCGGCGTCGGCAAAGCGCAGCGCGAAGCTCGTGCGGCTCATGCCCGCCGCACCGGCGAGGCTTTCGACGCTGTGGGGCGCACCGGGGTTGTCGAGCATGGCCTGAAGCGCGCGTGCGAGGCGCGCATCGGCGAGGAGCGGCTGGAACCGCAAGGCCTCGGGGCGATGGCGCAGCATGGCGATGGCGCATTGGGTCAACAGGGCGCGCAGCATCGCCCGCCCGCCCGGCGCCGGAACGGACAACTCCCGCAGGAGTCCGCCGATGCCGTCGCGCAGCGCCGGATCGTCCGCCGCCGGCACGACCATCGGGTCGGCGAGCAGGTCGACCAAGCCATGCGCCCCCCGGAGACCCAGCGTGATGCGGCCGCAGACCACCAGCATACGCCCCGACCCCCCTGACCCCCCGCCACCCTCCACCAGATGTGCCAGCCGCAGCGCGGTCGCCTCGCATGACACGCCGGTTGAACGGCCGCGGCTGCCCGGTTCGGACAACAGGCTATGCGCCCGACCGGCGGGAACGAACACCAGCGTTCCCGGAGTGAGCGGCAGGCGCCCGGCCCCCGACACGACGAGAGCACCGCTACCTTCAAGCACATAGTGCAGGGTTGCCCCGGCATCGCGATCCAGCCCCAACCGGCATGCACCCTGCAGCTCGCACAGGGCAAAGGGTTCGGCACCGATCTCAAGCAGGTCGAGTGCGTCGTCACCTGGGCGCTGATGGATCTCTGCGCGGCGCATGTCGTGGAAAAGCCCTTTCGATGTGCGATCTCAGGGATACGAAGCTGATCGAATGAGCACCGCTTCGGGACCAAGCGGAACATCGGGAGGGATACGACCGCCAGGCAAACCGTCACCAGAGGAGTCCGATCCATGACGAAATCCGACCCGAACCCCCATCCCGCCGGCGTCAGCCGCCGCGAGGCGCTGACAACACTTGGCGCCGCGACGGCCACGCTCGCCGCCGTCGGCGCCGCACAGGCCCAGGCCGCAGACCCCTACGCCGATCCCGCCGTACCGGGCCTGCCGCCCAGCGACATGGAACTCGACCTGTCGCGCACCGCCGTCGTCATCACCGACCCGCAGATCGACTTCCTGCGCGAGGACGGCGTCGCCTGGGGCGTCGTCGGCGAAAGCGTGCAGGAGCACGACACCGTCGAGAACCTCGAACGGCTGATGTCGGCGGCCAAGGCCTCGGGCGCGCAGCTGTTCATCTCGCCGCACTGGTACTTCCCCACCGACTACGGCTGGAAGTTCGAGGGCGCGCTGGAAAAGGTCATGCACGGGATCAGGATGTTCGATCGTGCAGGGCAGGTGGACCTGACGAACTTCGAAGGCTCCGGCGCCGATTTCATGCCGCAGTACAAGAAGTACATCCATGACGGAAAGACCGTCATCGCCAACCCGCACAAGGTCTACGGGCCCCAGAACAACGATCTTGCGCTGCAGCTGCGCAAGCGCCGCGTCGACCAGGTGATCCTCGCGGGCATGTCGGCCAATCTCTGCGTCGAGGCGCATCTGCGCGACCTGCTGGAGAACGGTTTCGAGGTGGCGGTGGCGCGCGATGCGACGGCGGCGGCCAAGGTGCCCGAGGGCGACGGCTATCTCGCCGCGATCATCAATTTCCGCTACCTCGCCAACGCGGTCTGGACGACGGACGAGGCGGTGCGCCGCCTGGCCGGCGCCTGAAATGACGACGGGCTCCGGGGCGTCCTGTCCCCGGAGCCTGATCGGCACGCCGCTCGGTTTACGGTCAGCGGTGGGCAAGCGCGGCCTCGAGTTCGGCGATGCGCGCCTGCAGCGGTTCGACCAGGCGCTGCGCATCGTCCAGCGTGAAGCGGCGGGTAATGTGCTGCGGGCAGTTCCAGTCGAAGCCCTCGACCGAAATCACCATCCCGCGTTCGACGCGGGCGCGGTAGTCGGGCACCTCCAGCCGGGCCAGCATCGCGGCATCCCCTGGGTCAACAAGACGCGCCCGCCCGAACAACTTCAGCCGGGTCCGGTTCGCATAGTCCATGAAGAACAGCGACACGCGGTCGTCGGTCATCAGGTTCCCGACGCTGACATACTGCCGGTTGCCGCGGAAATCGGCAAAGCCGATGGCGGTGTCGTCCAGCACGCGCACGAATCCCGCAGGCCCGCCGCGGTGCTGGATGTAGGGCCAGCCGGTTTCGCTGACGGTGGCCATGTAGAGCGAGTCGCATGTCGTGATGAAAGCGGCTTCCGCCGCGCCAAGCCGGTGGTTCACCGCGCCGTCCCGGTTCTCGATCCGGGCATAGGATGCCCGGCTGCCCATCTCCTCCTGAACCTTCCTGACCGTCGGCGTGAAGGCGATATCCGCAAAGCCATGTGTCATGTCGTTCTCCGGTGCGTCAAAGGCCAAGGTCCGACAGACCCGGGTGATCGGTCGGGCGCGGACCCTGCGACCAGCGGAACCTGCGGTCGACCGCGCGGATCGGCTGGTCGTTGATGCTGGCGAACCGGAGGCGCATCAGGCCCCGGGCGTCGAATGCCCACATCTCGTTGCCATGGCTGCGGAACCAGGTGCCCGCATCGTCGTGCCACTCATAGGCGAAGCGGACCGCGATCCGGTCATCGGCGAAGGCCCAAAGCTCCTTGACCAGCCGGTAGTCCATCTCGCGCGCCCACTTGCGGCGCAGGAAGGCGACGATCCCGTCCCGCCCGGCTGGAAACTCGGCCCGGTTCCGCCAGCGGCTGTCCTCGGTGTAGGCCAGGGCCACCCGCGCGGGATCGCGGCTGTTCCAGGCGTCTTCGGCGAGGCGGACCTTGCGGGTGGCCGTCTCATGCGTGAAGGGCGGTACCGGCGGTCGGCCTTCTGCTGCGGCATTCGTCTCGGTCATGCTTGCCACTCCGGCAGGGTGGTCCGGGCTCCGCGACGGCGCCCGGAATTCGGGTTCAATCGACGTAGGACCAGTCGGCCGCGAGCCAGGCGAGCGACCCGCCGTCCTTGACGATCCGCCCGACGCCCGGGAAGGGCATGTGCGTGGCGGCCAGAAGCCCGCCCTCCTCGGCGGCCTGCGGGAAGAACCGCGCGCGGGCGGCATCGGCGGCGGGCTTGTCCATCTCGAAGACGATGCCGAAACCGGGAAGCGCGGGGTGGGCCGCAGGGTGGAACAGCATGTCGGAGACGAGGCTGAGGCTCTCCCCGCCATCCTCGATCCTGACGCCGATCTGACCGGGCGTGTGTCCCGACAGATCGAAGACCGACAGTCCGGGCAGGATCTCGCGCGGGCCGTCGATGCGTTGAAGCCCGGGATAGAGGTCGACCAGCGCCTGCGTCGCGGCAAAGCTCGATTTCGTGATCGCGGGCGCCCGCG
>CAYYOE010000032.1:0-17302 GCA_964473055.1 uncultured Rhodobacterales bacterium
GGCGTTCCGACCCGGTCTTGGACCGCATCTCGTCGAAGTCCTTGGAGAAGGCCGCCGTCACGTCGTCGAGGCCCATGATCAGCTCGGCGATGTTGGCGTTCATCAGGTCGGTGTGGCTGTGCACGTCGGCGAGCGTGGCATTCTCCACGTCGATCGTCATGTCGACTTCGCCCGCACGCGAGCGGGCCGCCTCGATCCGCGAGGTAATGTCCGAGATCTTCGCCTGTGCCTCGGCCACCTGTGCCTGGCTCTGCCTGATCTGTGCATCGAAATCTGCCATGTCGCCCTCCCGGACTCGTGAATGCCTGTGACTTGGGGGACCATATCCGATGGTGCAAGGCCGCGTCATCCGCTAATCCCACCGACACCGGCAAGGGAGTAACGGAATGTCACGCGATCTGGTGTTCGCCCTGTCAACCGATACCGCGACAGCCGAGGTCAGCCGCCCCGATCCGGCGAGGGTCATTGCCGGCGATCCGGTCTTCACCACCTGGAACCACGAGGACCGCGAGGGGCTCTATGCCGGGATCTGGCAGTCGACGCCCGGCAAGTGGCGGATCGTCTATGACGAATGGGAATATTGCCGCATCCGCGACGGCGTGTCGGTGATCACCCCCGATGGGGGGTCGCCGATGACGGTGCGCGCGGGCGATGCCTTCGTGATCCGGCCGGGGTTCACCGGAACCTGGGAAGTGATCGAGACGACGGTGAAGGACTACGTCATCCGGGCCTAGCGGCGGGGGCACTGCCCCCACCTGCGGACCGGTGGCGGAACCGGCAGGATACCAAGGAGGTATTTGGGCAAGGGTGAAGGGAGGCGCAGGTCACGCGCGCACGTCGAGGGACGCGCGTGTGGCGGCGAGCGCTTCGGCCAGTTCCGCGCGGGCAGACAGGTGCCCGGGGGGAAGGGCGGCGCAGACGGCTTCGGCCCAGTCAAGGTAGGCGCGGGCACGGGCCGTATCCCAATGGACGGGTGGCGAGGCGCCGATGGCGCGCACGTTCGACGCCTTGTCGCCCAGCTTGATCAGTGCGGCGCGGGCGCTCTTGCCGGGCGCGTGCGCCAGCTGCAGGCGCTTGCGCTCGGGTTTCGGCAGGGACTTGTCGTCGGTCAGTTCGGCAACGACCGCGGCGACATCCGCGCCGAACCAGTCGGCCAGCATCGGCAGGCGCACGTCGAGCGGCGCATCGGGCGGGCCGTTGCAATCCTCGACCGCGTCATGCAGCCATGCGGCCGCGATCGTCGTCGTGTCGCCGCCGTGGCACGCGGCGAAGGCGGCAACCTCCTCCAGGTGGATCAGGTAGGGCTCGCGCGCGGCGCCCTTGCGGCTGTGGCGCGCATGCGCCCAGGCCGCGAAGGCCTGCGCCTCTGCGATCAGGTCGGTCATGGAATCTCCTTCGGGTTGGCCCCCATGGCGCCGACGGTCGTTGCGGGGCAACGACGCGCGTACGTCCGACATGTTGGGGAAATGCGCCAAACTCGGCACTAGCAATAGATAACCCGCCTGGCTGATTCGGACAAGGTTGCAGGACACCCGCAGACCCGACATCGTGGCCCCATGACACATCCCCGCCTTCAGCCCGGTCCGCGGAACCTGATCACCGACGTCGCGGGGTTGTGGGTGGGCAACGCCGATGATCCGCGCCTTCGGTCCGGTGTCACGGTCCTGACCGCCGCGACACCCTTCCTGGCGTCCGTGGCCGTACTGGGTGGCGCCCCCGGCGCGCGCGAGACGGACCTGCTGGCGCCCGGCAACCTGGTCGAGGCGGTGGATGCGCTGGTGCTGTCGGGCGGATCGGCGCTGGGGCTGGCGGCGGCGGACGGTGTGGCGGATGCGCTGCGCGCGGCGGGCCGGGGCTTTGTCGTGGGCGACCAGCGCGTGCCGATCGTGCCCGCCGCGATCCTGTTCGACCTGGGCAACGGCGGCGACAAGGTTTGGACCGAGAACCCCTATCCGGCGCTGGGGCGGGCGGCGCTGACGGCGGCGGGACGCCAGTTCGACCTGGGCACCGTCGGCGCGGGATACGGGGCGACGACCGCGACGCTGAAGGGCGGGCTTGGGTCGGCATCCGCGGTGGTGCCGGGCGGGTGGACGGTGGGCGCGCTGGTCGCGGTCAATGCCGTGGGATCGGTGACGGCGGGCGACGGGCCGCGGTTCCACGCCGGGGCATGGGAACTGGGGGACGAGTTCGGTGGGTTCGGCCCCCCCCTTCGCAGCGACATCGACCCAGAGCTGACACCCCCGATCAAGGTTGCACGGCCCGGCGCGGCAACCACGATCGCCATTGTCGCGACTGATGCCCGCCTTACGAAGGCCGAGGCACAGCGCCTCGCCATTGCCGCGCATGACGGGATCGCGCGCGCGGTCGTGCCGGCGCACACGCCGTTCGACGGTGATCTGGTCTTTGCGGCGGCAACCGGCCAGGCGGACGCCCCCGATCCTACGGCGCAGATGTGGCTGGGCCACGTTGCCGCCATGTGCCTGACGCGCGCGATTGCGCGGGCCGTGTTCCTGGCCCGTCCCGAAGACGGCGACCGCGTCCCCGCACACTCCCTGCGGTTCGCCTGAATTTGGCCATGCTGATGTGCTGTGCGGGGGGCAAACCTGGACGATTGATCACACCAACCCAGTGACGGAGACCAACATGAAAGCCATTGCCGCGGCCGCTGTGACCGCCCTGCTTGCCCTAGCCCCAGCCCCAGCCCTGGCTGACGAGATCGCCGACACGATCCGCGCGGCGCTGGAGGCCTATGAGTCCGGCGATGTCCAGTATGCGACCGATGAACTGGCCTATGCCCAGCAGCTTCTGCGGGAACTGAAGGCATCGGGGCTTTCGGCGTTCCTGCCGCCCGCGCCCGAGGGCTGGACGCGCACCGACGACACCGAGATGTCGGCCAACATGGGCTTCATGGGTGGCGGCGTCGGTGCAAAGGCGACCTACGAGAAGGGCGGCAGCCGTTTCGAGATCACGCTGATGGCCGACAACCCGATGGTTGCGGCCATGGGGGGCATGTTCGCCAATGCCGCGATGATGGGCGTCAAGCAGGTGCGCGTCGGGCGCGAACGCTTTGCCGATCAGGACGGGCAGCTGACGGCGTTGATCGCGAACCGGGTCCTGGTGCAGGCCTCGGGCGCGCCGACGGACGTAATGGTGCCGGTGCTGCAGACCATCGACTTCGCCGCGCTGGGGTCGTTCTGACCGGATCAGCCCGCCGGGCGCGCGGCCCGGATCAGGGTGTGAGGAACCGGTGCGCCCGGGCGTCCCAGCCGAGCCCCAGCTTGCGCGCAATCGCGGCAAGGCTCTGTCCCTGACCGATCCGCATCGCGGTCTTCGACCAGGTGCGGATCGGGATGGCGAAGACATCGCCGATCCCGTCGACCAGCACGAACTGGCGCAGGCCCGCGCGTTCGCCCAGAACGATGTTCTGCATCGTCATGTCGGTGGTGCGGACCTGCCAGCGCAGCAGGCGGTCGGCGAAGTCGTTCAGAAGCGGGACCAGCGCGGCATCGAAGGTGCCGCCAGTCCGCATGGACTTCAGGCTTTGCCCGACGGGATGGGCGGCATCGCCGATCCGTTCGACCAGGGTCGCCGCGCCAAGGTCCGTCCGGCAGAAACCGAACAGATGGGTGATCGGGATGTCGCCCGGAGTGTCGCCAAGTTTCGGAAGCAGGGCGAGATAGGCGGCGTATTCCTTCCGGATCGGGCGGTAGCGGACCGATGGGAACAGGCGCTGGGTGATCCCCCGGAAGGTGCGGGGCATCCGCCGGCCGGTCGGGTTGCGCAGCACCTTGAACAGGACGTCGGGATAATCCGGGTGCAGATAGACCGCGCGGTCCTGTCCCATGGCGACCGGGGCGAGGTCGCCTAGACAGACTTGTCCGCCGGGCAAATGCACGCCGCCTGGCAGAGGGAAGCCGATGGATGGCGGTGCAATCAGCATGGACCCGGACGCCCGAAGATGACGTGACAGGCGACGCGCCCACGGGGATCGTCACCAGTCTGTCATAATTTCGTAATCTTCGGCCGATTTCAACCCTGGCGGGGGCGCTGCAAACGAACGATGGGTGAATGCGACAACTGTGCGCACTCTCTGCCCGGATCAGCCGCGAGAGCCGCCCGGGCCGCTTCGCGGCTGATCCGGGCAGGGTTCTGCGTCCACGCGGCATGCGGTCCAAGAACCGCAACAGGTATCAGGCAGCCGGTGGGGGCATCGTCCGGCAGGTGGCGGACACTAGCGCAACAGGGCCATCAGCATGGGGCTGCCGGCCTGTTCCAGGCCTTCGATCACGTCGAAATGGTGCCGTCCCGCGTCTTCGGTCAGCCTCGCGGACCAGGCCGTGGACAGCAGGCGCGCCTGAGCCAGGAAGGCAGGGCGCTCGTCCGCCCCGACCCAGACATGCACCCGCGCGAGCCGCTGGTCGCTGGTGTGGCAAGGGCTTTCGTCCCGGGCTTCGTCCCGGTCCAGCCGGAGATCGGCGTTCATGGCCGTGTCGAGCAGCGGTGTCAGGTCTGACAGCGGGGAGATCGGCAGCACCGACACGATGCGTTCGGCCACCTCGCGGGGCAGGTCGACGTCTGGACACAGCATCCGCGCGACCAGATGCCCGCCCGCCGAGTGGCCCGCCAGGGCCAGTGGCCCCGGCACCTCGGCTGCCGCAGCGGTGATGGCACGCGCTACCGCCCGCGTGATCGCCGAGATTCTGACCGCAGGTGCGAGCGGATAGGATGGCATGGCCACCGCCCAGCCCATCGACTGCGCCCCGGCGGCAAGATGCGACCAGTCCTGCCGACCGAACGCCCGCCAAAAGCCCCCGTGGACGAATACCACCAGACCCGCCGGGCGCCCGGCGGGATAGAACAGATCGAACGCCTCGCGGTCCCCGTCGCCATAGGGCAGGTTCAACCGCGCCCGACCGATGGCGGCCTCGCGGGTGCGCCAGGCCAGCGCCGCCTCGGCCCAACGTGCGGGATATTCGGCGCCGCCGGGAATATGCGCTGCATTTGCATAGTCATCGTCGTTTGCAGGCATGACCCCCCCGAATGGTCCTCCGTGTCCTCTGCACAAACCCTAGTCTGTGTCGCGGCCCTGCCAAGCCTCGAATGGAGATGCGGTTGCCGTGCAATGTTGACGGGGCCACCGGCCCGGCGCAGGGTGACGCATGACGCCGCCGTGGCGCCGCCCGTTGCCGTGGTGCCGCTCCGTGCCGCTCGCCCTGCCTGTCCAATCCGCCACCGGGCCCGAATTCCGCACAGCCGCCTTCTATTTCGTGCTGTTCGCGGCACCGGGAGTGGCCAACAGCTTTGGCGGGATCTGGTTCGCCTCCCGCGGGCTGAGCGCGGCCGAGATCGGGGCCGTGACGGCGCTGCCGGTTCTGGTCACGCTGGTCATCAACATCTTCGTCGGGCGCATCGCGGACCGGGCGAAGGACTGGCGGCAGACCATCGTGATCGCGTCGGTCGTGTCTGCCATCGCGTCGGCGGCGCTGGGGCTTCCCGGCGGGTTCTGGGGGCTTCTGGCGATCTGGACGGTCACGGTCGTGGCCCAGACGGCGACAGTCATGGTGCTGGACGCCGCCGCCCTGCGCATGACCCTGCGCAGGGGCGGCGATTTCGGCGCGCTGCGCGCCTGGGGCACCGTGGGGTACCTCTTGACCATCGTCGCGGCCGGCATGCTGGTTGCGGCGTTCGGACCCGCGGCCTTTGTGCCGCTGTTCGCGGGCGGCGCCCTGTTGCGGTGTGCGGTTGCCTTCGCGCTGCCCCGGTTCCGCGAACCGAACCCGCCCGCACCCCCGCCTGCGCCGCCGACCGCCACCACGGACCCGGCGCTGTCGCCCACCCCGCCCCCGCCGATCCCGGTGCAAGCCCCCGGACCGCGTCGGCTGGGCCAGGTCATGGCGCCGTGGTTCGTGCTGCCCCTGCTGGGGTGTGCGGTCCTGTTCGGCGCGCATTCGGTGCTGAATGCCTTCCAGGGCCTCCTTTGGCAGCGGCAGGGCATCGCCCTCGATACCATCGGCTACCTGATTGCCCTCGGGGCCGTGGCCGAGACGGCGGTCTTTTTCGGCTTCGCCCGGTATCTTGGCCGGTTCTCGGCCCGCCACCTGCTGATCGTCGCGGGCCTGGCCGGCGTGGTGCGCTGGGCCGCCATGGCAACGGAGCCCGGTGTGGGTTGGCTTATACCGCTGCAGTCGCTGCACGGCATCAGCTATGCGCTGGGCTTCATGGCGGTGCAGAAGTTCGTGAACACCCATACCTCCGACGACATCGCCGCCCAGGCCCAGGGATTCCTGATGATGCTGACGCAGGGGATGGCGGTGGTCGCCATGCTGGGGTTCGGGACGATGGTGGATGGCTTCGGCGCCCGGTCCTACCTTGCAGCGGCGGTCATGGCGGTTGTCGGGACGGTCATGGTCGCGGCGTCGTTGCGGATGCGTCCACCGGCCGTCTAGGCCGCTTCCATCAGCCAGCGGGCAACCCTCGCCACCACGCTGCCCGGAACCGGCGTCCGCGCATGGTGCAGGCGCAGGCCATCGGGCAGGGTGGCGCGGTAAGCGAAGGGGGCGACCAGCGCCCCGCTGGCCAGCGCCCGCGCCACCAGAGGGGCGTGGCCCATCAGCACCCCGCCGCCGTTCATCGCCTCTTCCACGGCAAGGGCGTAGAGCGAAAAGACCGGCCCGCGCGGCACGAAGCCGGGCAGGACCGCCGAGGCCCAGACCGCCCAGTCACCCGTCCAGACCGCATCCGAGATACAGGGCACGTCGCGCAGGTCTGCGGGCGACGCCAACCGCTCGGCCATCGCCGGGGCGCAGACCGGGAACACCTCGACCGGCGTCAGCAGGGAGCCACCGCCCGGACCGCCGTAGAACAGGGACAGATCGTAGGGCGCACGTTTCAGGTTCGGCGGGGCCTCCAGCGCAGTGATCGACACTTCCAGCGTCGGATCCCTGTCCCGCAAGGCAGGCAGGCGTGGGGACAGCCACAGTTGCGCAACCGCCGGCAGGGCCGCAACATGGACCCGCGCCGGAGCGGCGGCGGCCCGCAGGTCGCGCGCGGCGCTGGCAAGCGCGTCGAAGGCCACCGTCATGCCGGGCGCCGCACGGGCCCCCGCCGCAGTCAGCCGCACCCCCCGTGTGCCCCGGTCGAACAGGAGGGCGCCCAGCCTGTCCTCCAGCGCCTTGATGTGCGCCGTGACGGCGCCCGCCGTCACACCCAGCTCGACCGCCGCGGCGGCAAAGCTCCCCAGCCGCGCCGCCGCCTCGAAAGCACGCAGGGCGTTCATCGGAAGGTCGCGCGGGGGCGGCGGGGCAATCGGCATTCTTGCTTCAGGTTTTCTGACCCTAGAATTCCGGAAATCTGGTTTGCGCGCAAGCCCGGGCGGCTTCAGGGTAGGTGCAAAGGAGCCCCGAGATGACAGATCCCGCCCCCCGCCTTGTTCAGCGCCCCTGGGTGCCCGTTCCTTGTGAAACCCGTACTCAGGCCATCGCCGCCATCACCGCGGCCGAGCCCGACACCGCGGTCGCCGACCGGATCGCGGCCCTGATTGCCGAGAATGCCCGCATCCACGATGTCGCGTGTTTCAACCTGAATCCCGCAACGAACGTGATGAACCCGACCGCCGAGGCCGCGCTGTCGGCCGGACTCGGCCCGCGACCGTCGCTTGGTTATCCTGGCGACAAGTACGAGATGGGGCTTGAGGCCATTGAGGAGATCGAGGTCATCGCCGCCGAACTGGCGGCCGAGGTGTTTGGCGCGACGCATGCCGAAGTGCGGGTTGGATCGGGCGCTCTGGCTAACCTCTACGGCTTCATGGCGCTGGCGCGGCCCGGCGAGGCGATCATCGCGCCCCCTGCGTCGGTGGGCGGGCATGTCACCCACCATGCGCCGGGCTGTGCGGGGCTTTACGGCCTTGTCACCCATGCGGCACCGGTCGATGCCGACGGGTATACGCTGGACCTGGACGCGCTGGCCGACCTGGCCGGGAAGGTCCGCCCCCGGATCATCACCGTCGGTGGCAGCCTGAACCTTTTCCCCCACCCGATCGCCGCAGTCCGCGCCATCGCCGACCGGGTTGGCGCGCATGTGCTGTTCGACGCCGCGCACCAGTGCGGGATGATCGCCGGAAAGGCCTGGCCCAACCCGCTGGACCAGGGCGCGCATCTGATGACCATGAGCACCTACAAGTCGCTGGGCGGGCCCCCAGGCGGGCTGATCGTGACGAACGATGCCGCCATCGCCGAACGGCTGGATGCCATCGCGTTTCCGGGCATGACCGCGAATTTCGACGCGGGCCGGGTGGCGGCGCTGGCCATCGGTCTGCTGGACTGGCGGGCGCACGGGGCCGCCTATGCGACGGCGATGGTGGACCTGGCGCAGGCGCTGGCGGCGGCGCTGGCGGACGAAGGGCTGCCGGTCTTTGCTGCCGAACGCGGCGCGACGCAGAGCCACCAGTTCGCGATCGACGCACGCGGTTGGGGCGGCGGGCAGGCGGCGTCGAAGAAGCTCCGCCGCGCGGGTTTCCTGGCCTGCGGGATCGGCCTGCCCCTGCCCGCGATCGACGGCGACATGAACGGATTGCGCATCGGCACGCCGGAACTGGTGCGCCGCGGCGTGACACCGGCGGATGCCCCCTTGCTGGCGGCGCTGATTGCCGAAGGCTTGCGGTCGAATGCGCCGGAACAGGTGGCCCCGCGCACGGCGGCGCTGCGCGCGCGGTTCGGCGGTATGCACTTCGTGCGGTCCTGGCCCGGGTTGATCCAGCGCAAGGCCGCGCGCGCATCGCCCCCCTAGCGTCGGGATGTCCCGAACAGGAGGAAAATGCCATGAGCCATACACCCCATGATCTCGCCGAGGACTTTCCCGGTCAGGCCCAGTTGATATCGGAGTTGAAGTCCCGCGATG
Source organism: uncultured Rhodobacterales bacterium (assembly GCA_964473055.1). GTDB lineage: Bacteria > Pseudomonadota > Alphaproteobacteria > Rhodobacterales > Rhodobacteraceae > UBA996. Next base: position 8,896 of record CAYYOE010000032.1, read on the forward strand.
CCCATTTCGCCCGGCTCGCCGACCAGTACCACGAGATCAATCGCGCGGTGCATCGTGCCGAAGCGGGCGTGGAGCCGATGTCGGACGAGCACGAGACATCGCTGCGCAAGGAGCGGATGCGGCTGAAGGACGAGATCGCCAGGCTGTTGCGCGCGGCCGAAGCGGCAGGCTGAGGCGCGCGACGCCTCGTTCCCCCTCTCCTCTCCCGGTGGGAGAGGAGAGCCGTTCCTGATTGGCGAGGCGCTACTTTCCCTCGACCACGCCCTGGAAGTTCTCGAAGAACTTGTCGGCCATCTTGCGCGCGAAGCCGTCGATGATCCGGCTGCCCAGTTGCGCCAGCTTGCCGCCGATGGTCGCGTCGACCTTGTAGGACAGTTCGGTGCCGCCCTCGACCTCGGTCAGGGTCACGTCCGCGCCGCCCTTGGCAAACCCCGCGACGCCGCCCTTGCCCTCGCCCGCGATACGGTAGCTTTCGGGGGCGTTCACGTCGGACAGCTGGACCATGCCGCGGAAGGTGGCGCTGACCGGTCCGACCCGCTGCTTCACGGTGGCCTCGAACCCGTCCTCGGGGCTGCCGGACAGTTCCTCGCAGCCGGGAATGCAGGCCTTCAGCGTTTCCGGGTTGTTCAGGTGCGCCCAGACAACTTCGCGCGGGGCGGCGATGGTGCGGGTGCCCGTCAGTTCCATTGGCTCGGTTCCATTGAATCCTCCCTTTGCGAAAGGGATAGTCGGGTGCCGTGCTGGCGTAAAGCGGGCGGGTGTGCCGGTCAGTGTCAGGTCGACCCGGCTTCGCCCGTGGGCGCATCGTCCGGCAGGGTTCCGGCCCCTGGTTCGGGTGTCGGTTCGGGTGTCGATTCGGGCGTCGATTCGGGCGTGAACCGGGGCGCCATGCGCCGCACCCATCCCGCGGCCAGGGTCTCGGGCAGTTCCGCCGTCTTGCGGAAGATGCCTACCGTATCCCCCCACTCGCTGTCTGACACCGGCGATGGCGCCATGGTGCGGGCGCGGGCAGGATGGCGGGCCGCATAGCTGGCCACATCCCGTTCCAGGAAATCCGTTGTCGCCTCGATGATCTCGAATCCCGACCATCGCGCCAGCGCCGTCATCCCGTCGCGGTAGAACCGCCAGCAATCCTGCGGCGCGCGGTGTTCGGGCCCGCGCGAGGGCACGATGTGCACCATCAGTCCACCGGGCCGCAGGACCCGGTTCATCTCGAGGAAGGAAAGCCAGAACATCTCGTTGTGCTCCAGCATCTGGCCCGAGATCAGCGCGTCGAACCGGCCATCGGGAAAGGGAAAGACGAACGGATCCTCGAGCACCACATCGACGTTCTTTCCCGCGACGAGGTCCACGCCGGTGTAGGTCCAGCCCACGGCCTCCCAGATTTCGCGATACCAGGGGCGTCGGCGACTGGCAGCGCCGATATCGGCCACCTCGCCTCCGGGAAGCGGCGCCGCATGGCGTGCCACCGCCCGGCGCATGTGCGCGATGGAAGACTTGTGCATGTGGTGCCCTACCCTCTTGCGCGCGTTCCGGCGATCCAGACGCCCGCCACGGCACGGTCATCGCCCATCATGATCGTCGGAAACAACGCCTGCCAGATATCGCCTGCGTGCGCCGCCGCCTGCGCGATGGCAGGCGTGGACGCGAGGTCCAGCGCCACGATGTCGGCGTCCATCCCCGGGGCAAGCCGTCCGATCCGCTGTTCCAACCGCATCGCGCGCGCCGATCCCGCCGTGGCCAGCCAGATCAACTCGGCCGGATGCAGCGCACGGCCCCGCAATTGCCCGATCTCGTAGGCCGCAGCCATCGTCCGCAGCATGGAAAACGACGACCCGCCCCCGGTGTCGGTGGCCAGCCCGATCCGGTGCCCATCGCCCGCCAGCCCGTCCAGGTCGAACAGCCCGGACCCAATGAATGTGTTGGAGGTCGGGCAATGGATCAGGCTTGCGCCTGCCTCGCGCAGCCGGGCGCGTTCGCGGGGCGTCAGGTGGATTGCGTGGCCGAACAGCGCGCCCTCGCCCAGTAGCCCCCAGCGTTCGTAGGTATCGAGGTAATCCCGCGCCTCGGGGTGCAGGGCTGCGACCCAGGCCACCTCGTCGGTCTGCTCGCTCAGATGGGTCTGCATCAGGCAGTCGGGGTGCGCGGCCCAGAGCGCGCCCAGCGCTTCCAGCTGTTCGGGGGTGGAGGTGGGCGTGAAGCGCGGGCTGATCGCATAGGTCAGCCGCCCGCGCCCGTGCCAGCGGCGGATCAGCGCCAGACTGTCGTCATGGGCGGACCGGGGCGTGTCGCGCAGACCTTCGGGCGCGTTGCGGTCCATGCAGGTCTTGCCTGCGGCGATCCGCATCCCCCGCGCCTCGGCCGCCGCGAAAAGCGCATCGGCGCTGTGCGGATGCACCGTGCAGAAACTCGCCACCGTGGTGGTGCCGTGCGCCAGCACCAGGTCCAGATATCGCGCGGCGACGGCCTCGGCACAGGAGGGGTCGGCCAGACGCATCTCTTCGGGGAAGGTGTAGGTGTTCAGCCAGTCCACCAGCCGCTTGCCCCAGGACGCGATGATGGCCGTCTGTGGATAATGTGCATGGGCGTCGATGAAGCCCGGCAGGATCAGCGCCTGCCCCAGATCGGTCACTGCCACGCCCGGATGGGCGGCGCGCAGGTCGTCGGCCGTGCCCACGGCGCGGATCGTGCCGCCTTCCAGCAGCACGGCCCCGCGGCTGTCGTGCCGCGCGGCAGAGAGCCCGGCCTCGAACGGGTTTTCATCGAACGTCAGGGTCTGGCCGATCAGAAGTGCCGGGGTGCTCATGGGCAGAGCCTAGTCGCCATGCCGCAACGCCGCAATCGGGCCATTCCCGGCCCCATATCCGGGTTGCACGGCGGTCACCACCGCCTATGGTGCCGCCACGCCTCAATGCCTGGCCCGAGGAGCCTGTCCATGCCCGACGATCGCCAGCCCGGGGATGACGAATTCGACGACTACGGCCTGGATCCGTCAGTTGTCGGGGCGGTCCTCGATGCGGTCGAGGCCTCGGATGGCGCGCGGCTGGCCGAGCTCATGGAGCCCCTCCACGCCGCCGACATTGCCGACCTTCTGGAACAGATCAAGGCCGACGACCGCCGGGCGCTCGTCAGGCTCTATCACCGCGAGTTCGACGGCGACATCCTGTCCGAACTCGATGAGAGCATCAGGGAAGAGGTGATTGCAGCCCTGTCGCCCGAGGTGCTGTCCGACGCGGTGCGCGACCTCGATTCCGATGACGTCGTCGACCTGATCGAGGACCTGGACGAACCCTCGCAGGAGGCGATCCTCAGCGCGCTTCCCGATTCCGACAGGCTGGCCGTCGAACAGGCGTTGACCTACCCCGAGCATTCCGCCGGCCGCCTGATGCAGCGCGAGGTCGTCACCGCGCCAGAGGACTGGACGGTCGGTCAGGCCATCGACTTTCTGCGCGCGGCCGGCGACAGCCTGCCTGACCAGTTCTACCATATCGTCATCGTCGATCCGGCGCATCGCCCCATCGCCTACTCCACCCTTGGTCGCATCCTGTCGTCCCGGCGCGACGTTCGCCTGACCGATATCGTCGAAGACAGCTTCCATACGTTCGAGGTGCAGGAACCCGATGCAGACGTGGCCTATGCCTTCAACCAATATCACCTGATCTCGGCACCAGTCGTCGATCCGTCCGGCCGCCTGGTCGGCGTCATCACGATCGACGACGCCATGGCCGTTCTGGACGAGGAACACGAAGAGGACATCCTGCGCCTCGCCGGGGTCAGCGAAGACGCATCCCTGTCCGACACCGTAATCGAGACGGTCAAGGGCCGCGCGGTCTGGTTGTTTGTGAACCTGCTGACGGCGATCCTGGCGTCGCGCGTGATCGACCTCTTTTCCGACGCGATCGACCAGATGGTCGCGCTCGCGGTGCTTATGCCCATCGTGGCAAGCATGGGCGGCAACGCCGGGTCGCAGTCCATGGCCATAACCGTCCGTGCGCTGGCTACTCGCAGCCTGACTGCGCAGAACGCCGGGCGCGTTTTCCGACGCGAGTTGATGGTGGGCTCGCTGAACGGCGTTCTGTTCGGGCTTGTGCTCGCCGGAATTGCAGCGCTCTGGTTCGGGACCCCGATGCTCGGGCTCGTGATCGGACTGGCGCTGCTGGGCACGCTGACCGTCGCGGCCCTGGCCGGCATCGGCATCCCCATGGGGCTGGCACGGCTCGGCATTGACCCGGCGCTGGCCTCGGGCCCGTTGGTCACGACGTTGACCGACGTGGTGGCCTTCTTCACCTTCCTTGGCCTGGCCGCCTGGGTCCTGCTGTGACCCTTGGCGAGGACAAGGCCGCCGCCCGCGCCCGCGCGGCAGCACATCGGCAAACGCTGCAGGACCCCGCCTTGGACGCCGCGATCTGCGCGCGGCTGCTGGACCATCTTGGCCCGGTCCTGGGGCAGCCGGTCTCGGGCTACTGGCCGATGCGGTCCGAGGTCGACCCCCGCGCGGCGCTGGTTGCGCTTGCGGAGATGGGCCCGGTGGGGCTGCCGGTCGTGACGGGCCGGGGCGAGCCGCTGCTGTTCCGGGCCTGGCGACCCGGCATGACGCTGGAGCCCGGCAATTTCGGGGCGCAGGTCCCGCCCTCTACCTCGGCCCGGGTCGTGCCGACGGTGGTGATCGTTCCGCTGCTGGCCTTCGACCGGGCAGGGTGGCGCCTGGGATATGGCGGGGGGTTCTACGACCGGACCCTATCCGGACTACGGACCAGAGGGCGCGTGCTGGCCGTCGCGGTGGCCTATGGCGGGCAGGAGATCGACGCAGTGCCGCACGATCCGGACACCGATGCGCGCCTCGACGCCATCGTGACCGAGGATGAGGTGGTCATCGTCGCCTGACGCCGGGTGGACGCCACCCGTGCCTGAAATCCGGTTGCGCGTCCGGGAAGGGCCCCTTGATCCCGGATCCGGGACTGATGTGGCAATGTGAACCACCGGGGTCGTTGCCGCGCTGGCCGGAAGACTGCTAGGCAGGTGTCAGGGCCCGCTGGGGCGCAAGGGGGGGCTGCATGTTTTCCGATCCCGTGATCACCGAGATCGCCGATCTCTACCGGCTCTATCGCCGCCGGGTGCCCAAGATGTTCCATGACTACTGCGAAAGCGGATCCTGGACGGAACAGACCTTCCGCGACAATGTCAGCGACTTCGACCTGATCCGCCTGCGTCAGCGGGTGGCGGTGGACATGTCGAACCGCAGCGTCGCAGGCACCATGCTGGGCGAACCCGTGGCCATGCCGGTGGCGCTGGCTCCCGTGGGGCTGACCGGGATGCAGCGGGCGGACGGCGAGATTCTGGCGGCACGGGCGGCCGAGAAGTTCGGCGTGCCCTTCACCCTGTCCACCATGTCGATCTGTTCGATCGAGGACGTGGCCGCGCGCACGTCGAAACCGTTCTGGTTCCAGCTCTACGTCATGAAGGACTGGGATTTCGTCGGCCGACTGATCGACCGGGCGAAGGCCGCGAAGGTGTCGGCGCTGGTGCTGACGCTGGACTTGCAGATCCTCGGCCAGCGCCACCGCGACCTGAAGAACGGGTTGTCCGCGCCGCCAAAGCTGTCCCTGCCGGTCATGCTGGACCTTGCGACCAAATGGGGCTGGGGGCTGGAGATGCTGCAGACCCCGCGGCGGCAGTTCGGCAATATCGTGGGTCATGTGAAGGATGTCAGCGACGTCAGCCGCCTGGGGGTCTGGACGGCGGAACAGTTCGACCCGCAGCTCGACTGGGAGAAGGTCGCGCGCATCAAGGAGATGTGGGGCGGCAAACTGGTGCTGAAAGGCATCCTCGACCCCGACGACGCGCGCCGTTCCGTGGATGCGGGGGCCGATGCCATCGTCGTGTCGAACCACGGCGGGCGGCAACTGGACGGGGCGCTGTCGTCGATCCGCATGCTGCCCTCAATCGCGCGGGCAGTGGACGGGCAGACGGAAGTCTGGCTGGATTCCGGGATCCGGTCGGGGCAGGACGTGCTGAAGGCGCTGGCGATGGGCGCGGACGCCACGATGATCGGGCGGGCCTTCGTCTATGGGTTGGGGGCCATGGGGCAGAAGGGCGTCACGACGGCGCTGGAGGTGATCCGCAAGGAACTGGACACCACCATGGCGCTGTGCGGACGGCGGGATGTGGCGACGCTGGATCGCGACGTGCTGATGGTGCCCGAGGATTTCGAGGGCCGCTGGGCGTGATCCGTCAACAGGGTTTCGTCCAATGCGGCGAAGGCGCGCGGACTGCGAAGGATCGGAGTGCGAACGATGCGGTCGGCTGTGCCGAGGGAACACCCGGAGGCGGTGCCGCTCAAGGCATCATGTGGCGGCCGTGCACACACCTGCAGCACGCCCGCCGAGGGGAGCAGTCTGCCTTTCGACTGCTGTGCGCAAAGCGGGAGGCCGACGCGAGGCGAGCGGGGTCTTGCGCCGCCGCCCTTACTCGTCGGACTGCCGCGCGGCCGGGTCGGCCTGGCCGATGCCACGGAAGACCGCGCGGAACGGCAGCGCCCAGAGGATGCCCAGGCCCACATAGACGCCCAGTTCCACCCAGAGCGAGGGCCGGTCCAGCGCGTTCAGGATCGTGACGGCAGCCACGATATAGGCGGGCAGGCCCACGAGCAGGATGACAAGCGACCAGCGGCGGCGGGCCTTGTAGCTGAGAGGCATCAGTCCTTCCCTGTGGCGGTGTCAGCGGTCCACGAACGGGTCGGTCACGAGGATCGTGTCGTCGCGTTCGGGTGAGGTGGAGAGTAGCGCCACCGGGCACTGGATCAACTCCTCGATCCGGCGGACGTACTTGATGGCGGCGGCGGGCAGGTCGGCCCAGCGGCGCGCGCCGGCAGTGCTGTCGGACCAGCCCTCCATCTCCTCGTAGATCGGTTCGGCCTGCGCCTGAAGCGCGGCCGCCGTTGGCAGGTAGTCCCAGGTCTGCCCGCCGATGCGGTAGCCGGTGCAGATGCGCAGATGTTCGAAACCGTCCAGCACGTCGAGTTTCGTCAGTGCGATTCCGGTGACACCCGACAGTGCGCAGGTCTGTCGGACCAGCACCGCATCGAACCAGCCGCAGCGGCGCTTGCGTCCCGTGACGGTCCCGAATTCGTGGCCGCGCTCGCCCAGGCGCTGGCCGGTGGCGTCGTGCAGTTCGGTGGGAAAGGGGCCTTCGCCGACGCGGGTGGTGTAGGCCTTGACGATGCCCAGGACAAACCCCGCCGAGGCCGGACCCATGCCGGACCCGGCGGCAGCCTGGCCTGCCAGCGTGGTCGAGGAGGTCACGAAGGGATAGGTGCCGAAGTCGACGTCAAGTAGCGAGCCCTGCGCGCCTTCGAACAGGATGCGGTCGCCGGCGCGGCGGCGGTCGTCGAGCACCTTCCAGACCGGCTGCGCGAAGGGCAGGAGGCGCGGCGCAGCGTCCAGCAGTCGCGCACGCAGGTCGGCGCGGTCCACGGACGGCAGGCCGAGGCCCGACCGCAGCGCGTCGTGGTGGGTGAGCAGCCGGTCGAGCCGCGCGTCCAGCGTCGCCGTATCGCCGAGGTCGGCCACGCGGATGGCGCGGCGCCCGGCCTTGTCCTCGTAGGCCGGGCCGATGCCGCGGCCCGTCGTGCCGATCTTGGCCACGCTGTTCTGGGCTTCGCGCGCGCGGTCGAGTTCACCGTGGACGGGCAGGATCAGGGGGGCGTTCTCGGCGATGATCAGGTTGTCGGGGGTGACGGTCACGCCCTGTCCCGCCAGCCGGTCGATTTCGGCGAACAGCGCCCAGGGGTCGAGCACCACGCCATTGCCGATGACCGACAGCTTGCCGGGGCGCACGATGCCGGACGGCAGCAGCGACAGCTTGTAGGTGACGCCGTCGATCACCAGCGTGTGGCCCGCGTTGTGGCCACCCTGGAAGCGCACGATGACATCAGCCCGTTCGGACAGCCAGTCGACGATCTTGCCCTTCCCCTCGTCGCCCCACTGGGCGCCGACGACGGTGACATTGGCCATGGGGATCTCCTGCCTGTGCGCAAACCGCGCCCTTCTAGCCGGGTGGGGGCCGGGGGGAAAGGGGGCGGAGACGGCGAAAGACTGGACAGCAGCACGCGTCGCGGCCAAGGCTGGGGTCGGTCTGACCCCGGAGCGACCCATGGGATTCATCCTGCGCCTTGTCCTTGCCTTCGCGCTGATCGCGGCGACGTACAATCCGACCGAATGGAACTTTGTCCGCTGGGCGTTTGACGCCCCGGGGCAGACGCCCCTGAAGGTGTTCGGCGGTCTTGTCCTGCTGGCGCTTTATGTCGTGTTCCTGACGGCGGTGCTGCGCGGGATCGGGGCCTTGGGGGTGCTGCTGGTGCTGGGGGTCACGGCGGCGGCGGTCTGGGTGCTGGTGGACTGGGGCTGGC
>CAYYOE010000033.1:0-6834 GCA_964473055.1 uncultured Rhodobacterales bacterium
ATATCCTCGGGGGGCGCCTGCTGCAGGCAGGCGGTGGGGGGCAGACAGCCCCCCAACCGTCCGACGACCGGCACGCCCTCAGGCCGCCTCGCGCCGCCCGACCAGACGGAACCCCACGGCCTCGGCCACATGGGGCATGCGCACCTGATCCGATCCCGCCAGGTCCGCGATCGTGCGGGCCACGCGCATCACCCGGTGATATCCGCGCGCCGTCAGCCCAAACCGTTCCGCCGCGCGCATCAGCAGGGCGCGACCTTCGGCATCGGGTGCCGCAACTTCTTCCAGCCATCGGCCCTCTGCCTCGGCGTTGACGCGCACTTCCGGGTGCCCCGCATAGCGCGCGGTCTGGCGTGTGCGGGCAGCGGCGACGCGGGCCGCGACCTCGGCCGACGTCGGGCCCGAAGCCGGCAGGTCGAGATCCTGGAAAGCCACCGGCGGCACCTCCAGCCGAAGGTCGAAGCGGTCCATCAGCGGGCCCGAGATGCGACCGAGGTAGTCCTCGCCGCAGACGGGGACCCGCGCGCAGGCGCGCGCCGGGTCGGGCAGGTAGCCGCAGCGGCAGGGGTTTGCCGCTGCGACCAGCAGGAACCTGCAGGGATAACGGACATGGGCGTTTGCCCGGGCGACCACGACCTCGCCGGTCTCGATCGGCTGGCGCAGGGTTTCCAGCACCGCGCGGGGAAACTCGGGGAACTCGTCGAGAAACAGCACCCCGTTGTGTGCCAGGCTGATCTCGCCGGGCCGTGCCCCGCGCCCGCCGCCGACGATGGCTGCCATGCTCGCGGTATGGTGCGGTTCGCGGAAGGGACGGTCGCGGCTGATCCCGCCCGCGCCCAAGAGCCCGGCCAGCGAGTGGATCATCGAGGTTTCCAGCGCCTCAACCGCCGACAGAGGTGGCAAAAGGCCCGAGATCCTCGCGGCCAGCATCGACTTGCCCGAACCCGGCGTGCCCACAAGGAACAGGTGATGCCGCCCCGCCGCGGCGATTTCCAGCGCGCGCTTGGCGGTCTCCTGTCCCTTCACGTCGCGCAGGTCGCGGAGCGATCTGTCCTGCGCCACCTCGCCCGGCTGGGCAGGGGCGATGACCCGCTGGCCGGTGAAATGCTGCACCACGTCGAGCAGGCCCGCTGCCCCGATCACCTCGGTCCCGCCGACCCAGGCGGCTTCGGCACCGCAGGCCGCGGGGCACAGCAGCCGCCGCCCCTGTTCGGCGGCCGCCAGCGCCGCAGGCAGGGCGCCCGAAACCGCGACCAGTCCCCCGTCGAGGGACAACTCGCCAAGGGTCAGCGTATCCTCGACCATATCTGCAGGAACGATGCCGATCGCGGCCAGCAGCCCTAGCGCGATAGGCAGGTCGAAGTGCGATCCTTCCTTGGGCAGGTCGGCGGGCGACAGGTTCACCGTGATCCGCTTGGACGGCAGCGCGATCGACAGCGCCGACAGCGCCGCGCGCACCCGTTCCTTCGCCTCGGTCACCGCCTTGTCGGGCAGGCCGACGACCGAGAACCCAGGCAGGCCGGGCAGGACGGCCACCTGCACCTCGACCAGCCGCGCCTCCAGCCCTTCGAAGGCCACCGTATAGGCCCGCGCGACCATCCGCCCCTCCGTTCCCGTCGGGAATGGTTAACGGTTGATTGGTTGCGAAAGGGTTAACCTGGATGATCCGTTTGCTCAGACCGGACCCGGCCATGACCGCACAGTCCAGTCACGAGCATAGAACGGCTGATCCGGCCCATCCGTCAGGGCCAGGCTGCGCCAGCGCAGGAAGGACGGGTGCGCCAGATGGGCCGCGACATAGGCCGCCTGTGCATCGGACACCGGCAGCCCGTAGCCCGCGATGCGCGCGGCCACGGGCGCGAAGAACGCGTCGGCGGCAGAGTAGTCGCCGCACAGCCAAGGACCGGGGCTGCCGGTCTCCTCCCGCGCCCAGGCCCAAAGGGCATCGAGCCGCGCGAGGTCCGCCAGGACGGCGTCGGTGGGATCGCACTGGCTGTAGCTGACGCGCAGGTTCATGGGACAATGCCCGCGCAACGCGGCAAAGCCCGCGTGCATCTCGGCCGCCAGAACCCGCGCCACCGCGCGTGCCCCGGGGATGGCGGGCCAGATCCCGGCTTCGGGATGGCGGCTGGCCAGTTCCTCGGCGATGGCGAGCGTTTCAGGCACCACCGTTCCCTCGGGGGTCCGCATCACGGGCACGGTGCGGGCAGGCGGGAATTTGGCCAGGAGGGCGGGGAACTCGGGACCATACATCTGCGCCCTGTGCACCCGGACAGGGATGCCAAAGGCGTCGAACAACAGCCACCCCCGAAGGCTCCAGCTGGAATGGGCGCGGTCGCCGATCGCAAGGTCGTATGTCATCCCGGGTCTCCGTTTCGGTGACACGCATCTTGCCCAAGAGCTTGGAGCGGGACCATCGACATTCCGTAGGCCCAACAATCACGCAACGTGATGGATCCCTTGGCGCGATGCAGGTTCAGGGGCGTTGGTTGACCTGCAACCCCCTCAGGCCCCACGCCCCAACCTCGATCACCGTCAGCGACAGGTTGTCGATCCGCTGCGCGAAGGCGTCGACGGGCGCCAGCCCGGTGGCCCGCGCCCATTCCGCCAGGATCGGGCCCATGTGCGCCACGATGACAAGATCGCCCAGGCCATGGCGCAGCGCGTCGGCCACAGCCGCCTCGACCCGCGCGGCAAGGTCATGCCACCCCTCGCCCCCCGGGGCACGCACCGCCCCGGGCCGGTCGTAGAAGTCGCGCAGATGCCCCGGCGCCTCGGCTTCCACCTCGTCGGCCGTTCGCCCCTCCCAATCCCCGAAGTGTATCTCGCGCAGGCGCGGGTCGGGGGCCAGGCGCGGCCCGCCAAGGTCCAGGGCGTCCGCCGTTGCCACCGCGCGCGACAGATCCGACGTCAGCACCGGCGCCCCAAGCGGCAGGGCGGCGCGCAGCCGTGCCAGCCGCGCCGTGTCGGTCAGATCGGCGGGCAAGTCCGTCCAGCCGACCATCGCGCGGGCGTGGGTCGGCCCGTGGCGCACCCACCAGAGCCGCGTCATGCGCCCGCCCCGGGCCAGACCCCCTTCAGGACCAGCGGCAACCCCGCCACGGACAGAACTGCCAGCCCGGCGGCAGACGCCAGACGCTGGTTCAGTCGTCCCTGTTCGCCTCGGAACGCGCGGCCGAGCGCGGTATCGGGCACCACGCCCTGCCCGACCTCGTTCGACACCACCACCACCGGCGCGGGGCATCCCGCCAGCGCCGTCAGCATTGCGTCGCCGGCATCGCCCGGCACATTCGCCAGCAACCGGTTCGACAGCCACAGTGTCGCGCAATCCAGCAGCACCACGTCACCAGCACCGCAATCCGCCAGCGCCCCCGCCACATCAAGCGGGGCCTCGACCGTGCGCCAGCCATCACCCCGCGCCGCCCGATGTGCCGCGATCTTCGCCGCCATCTCGGCATCGAAGGCCTGCGCTGTCGCCAGATAGACGCGTGGTTGCCCGGTCGCTGCAACCAGCTCTTCGGCCAGCGCCGACTTGCCCGAGTTCGCGCCGCCTAGGACGACGGTCAGCCTTGGCAACATCATCGGGCCACTTTCTTTGATCCAGTTGCGCCCACGCTTCGTATCCCCCGCATCAACAGCAGTTAAGGGCCGTCGACACAAGGCCGGGACCAGGGGGTTTCACATGGCACTTGATGGAATGAACGATCAGACGATGTCGCGCCGCGCGATGCAGGCCGAACTTCTGGATGCCGAGACAGAGCTGAAACTGGCTTATGCCTGGCGCGACCAGCGCGACGAACAGGCCCTGCACCGGCTGATCACCGCCTACATGCGGCTGGCGATCTCGATGGCGGCGAAGTTCAAGCGCTACGGCGCACCGATGAACGACCTGATCCAGGAGGCGGGCCTCGGCCTGATGAAGGCCGCCGACAAGTTCGACCCGGACCGCGGGGTGCGGTTTTCCACCTATGCCGTCTGGTGGATCAAGGCGTCGATCCAGGATTATGTGATGCGCAACTGGTCAATGGTGCGCACCGGGTCCACCTCCAGTCAGAAGTCGCTGTTCTTCAATATGAAGCGTGTGCAGGCACGTCTGGAGCGCGAGGCAGCGCAAGTGGGCGAGACGCTGGACAGTCACCAGCTGCGCCAGCGCATCGCCTCCGAGGTGGGTGTGCCCCTAGCCGACGTCGAGATGATGGAAGGGCGGCTGGCCGGTTCGGACTATTCGCTGAATGCCACCCAGTCGTCGGAAGACGAAGGCCGCGAATGGATCGAGGCGCTGGAGGACGACAGTGCCCAGGCGGCCGAGACCGTCGCCCATGACCGCGACATCGACACCCTGCGCGGCTGGCTTGTCACCGCCCTGTCATCGCTGAACGATCGCGAACGCTTCATCGTGCGCGAACGCAAGCTGCGCGAAGAACCGCGGACGCTGGAAAGCCTGGGCGAGGAATTGGGCCTGTCCAAGGAGCGCGTTCGCCAGCTCGAGGCCGCCGCCTTCGCCAAGATGCGGCGCAACCTCGAAGCCCAGTCGCGCGAGGTGCGCCACTTCCTTGCCTGACATGCTGACCGCATGGGCGCGCGTCGGGGCAGTCGCAGCAGCCCTTTCGCTGTCGGCAGGCCTTGCAGTGTCGGCCCGGCAGATTGACGCGACAGACCTGTATGACCTGCCGTCGGCAGATATCGTTGTGCTGGGCGAGGTCCATGACAACCCCGTTCACCACGCCCACCAGGCCATCACGATCGACGCCCTTGTGCCCAGCGCCCTGGTTTTCGAGATGCTGACGGCCGAGGCTGCGGCCCGCGCCACGCCGCCCGGGGCGCGCGCATCCTACGCGGCTCTCCGCGCGGCGCTGGACTGGGACAGTTCGGGCTGGCCGGACTTCTCCCTCTACTATCCGCTGTTCGCTGCCGCGCCCGACGCCGCGATCCTGGGCGCCGATATCCCCCGCGCCAGAGTGCGTCGGGCGCTTGAACTGGGTGCGGCCACCGTGTTCGGCGACGAGGCAGAGGTTTATGGTCTGGCGTCCGCATTGCCCGGTCCCGCACAGTCCGACCTCGAGGATGACCTGGCCGCTGCCCACTGCGGCGTGCTGCCTGCCGACAGGCTCGCCCCCATGGCCGAGGTCCAGCGCCTGCGCGACGCGGAACTGGCCCGCGTCGCCGTTCAGGCACACCGCGCCACCGGCGGGCCGGTGGTCGTGATCGCCGGCTCGGGGCACGCCCGAACCGACCGCGGCATCGCCACCTACGTCGCCGCGGCCGCCCCCGACCTTGCCGTCCTGTCCATCGGCCAGATCGAAGCCGCGCCACGGACCAGTCCCGGCCCACAGCCCTACGATCTGTGGCTGGTGACCGACCCGCACCCACGCTCCGATCCCTGCGCCGCCTTCCGCTGACCCGCTGCAGTCCTTCTGCATTTCGACGTGGTCCAAATATCCCGGGGGGGCGCGGCACGGCCGCGACGGGGGCAGCGCCCCCATCGCCGGTGGACACCCGCACCCCACGGCCCTACCAATGCAGCCATGTCAAACCGGGGGCGGGCATGGCCGAAGGCAGGCGCATCCTTCTGATCATCGGCGGCGGCATCGCGGCCTACAAGGCGCTCGACCTGATCCGCCGCCTGCGCGAGCGGGGGTTCGTCGTGGCGCCTGTCCTGACCCGTGCCGCCGAGGAATTCGTGACCCCCCTGTCCGTCGCGGCACTGGCCGGCGCGGCGGTGCACCGTCACCTGTTCGATCTGACCGCCGAGGCCGAAATGGGCCATATCGAGCTGAGCCGATCCGCCGACATGATTGTGGTGGCCCCCGCGACGGCCGACCTCATGGCGAAGATGGCCCAGGGCCATGCCGACGACCTGGCCTCGACCTTGCTGCTCGCCACCGATACGCCCGTGCTGATCGCGCCGTCAATGAACGTGCGGATGTGGCAACATCCCGCAACGCAGCGCAACCTTGCCAGACTGCACGCTGATGGGATCCGCACGGTCGGCCCGAACGATGGCGACATGGCCTGCGGCGAGTACGGCCCGGGCCGCATGGCCGAACCTCTGGAGATCGTTGCGGCGATCACTTCGGCGCTGGCCGACGGCCCGCTGTCGGGCCGCCACATCCTCGTCACCTCGGGTCCGACGCACGAGCCCATCGACCCGGTACGCTACATCGCCAACCGGTCCTCGGGCACGCAGGGCGCGGCGCTCGCCCGTGCGCTGGCAGTTCTCGGCGCGCGTGTCACCTTCGTCACGGGCCCCGCCACGGCCCCCGACCCCGCCGGGGCCACGGTGATCCGTGTCGAGACCGCCGCGCAGATGCTTGCGGCGGTTCAGGCCGCCCTTCCCGCCGAGGCCGCGGTCTTCGCCGCCGCCGTGGCCGACTGGCGCATGGCCGACCCGGGGTCGGCCAAGCTCAAGAAGGGTCCTGCCGGGCCGCCCGCCCTGCACCTAGTCGAAAACCCCGATATTCTGGCCACCGTGGCGCAGCTTTCCAGCGGCCGCCCGCGCCTTGTGGTCGGCTTCGCGGCCGAAACCGACGACGTGATCGCCCAGGCCACGGCCAAGCGCCGACGCAAGGGTTGCGACTGGATCGTGGCCAACGACGTGTCACCCGAAACTGGGATCATGGGCGGGACCGAGAACGCCGTCACCCTGATCACCGCAGACGGGGCCGAGGGCTGGCCCCGCATGTCCAAGGACGCGGTGGCCGCGCGGTTGGCCGACCGGATCGCCGCCGCGCTGACCTGACGCAGCGGCAGGTCAGCCCAGTCAGTCGTTAGGTCAGACCACCCGTTCCACCATCATCTTCTTGATCTCGGCGATCGCCTTGATCAAGAAGATGATGG
>CAYYOE010000033.1:6844-17245 GCA_964473055.1 uncultured Rhodobacterales bacterium
GGGGCAGGTCTTGGCGCAGTTCATGATCGTGTGGCAGCGATACAGCTTGAAGGGGTCTTCCAGCGCGTCCAGCCGTTCGCCGGTCGCCTCGTCCCGAGAATCGATGATCCAGCGGT
The DNA here is from genome assembly GCA_964473055.1 of uncultured Rhodobacterales bacterium. Classification (GTDB taxonomy): domain Bacteria; phylum Pseudomonadota; class Alphaproteobacteria; order Rhodobacterales; family Rhodobacteraceae; genus UBA996. Next base: position 6,961 of record CAYYOE010000033.1, read on the forward strand.
AGGCCTGCAGCAACGCCGCCGGCCCGAGATAGCGGTCGCCATTCCACCAGTAGCTGGGGCACGAAGTAGAGCACGACGCGCACATCACGCATTCGTAGAGCCCGTCGAGTTTCTTGCGATCCTCGATCGACTGGCGCCATTCCTTTTGCGGGCGGTTCGTCTTGGTTTCCAGCCAGGGCATGATGCTGGCGTGCTGGGCGTAGAAATGCGTCAGGTCCGGGATCAGGTCCTTGATCACCGGCATGTGCGGCAGCGGGTAGATCTTCACGTCGCCCCGGATTTCGTCCATTCCCTTGATGCAGGCCAGCGTGTTCGCCCCGTCGATGTTCATGGCGCAGGACCCGCAGATTCCTTCGCGGCAGGACCGGCGGAAGGTCAGCGTGGGGTCGATCTCGTTCTTGATCTTGATGAGTGCGTCCAGGACCATCGGCCCGCAGGTGTCGAGATCAACCCAATAGGTATCGACCCGCGGGGTTTCACCCAAGTCCGGATCGAAGCGGTAGATCTGGAACTTCTTCAGGCGGTTGGCACCTTCAGGCCGCGGCCACGACTTGCCCACGGTGATGCGGGAGTTCTTTGGAAGGGTAAGTTGAACCATGCTTGCACTCCAACCTGTGGGCCAGACCTTGGGACGCGTCGTGCCGGTGTTCAAGGCCGGGTCCCGCCATTGGGCCGAGCCCTATCGTCGCAGGGCCAGAGGCCGGATCGGCCCCTGCCCGGTCTTTTCCCTAACGCAGGTGTCATAGACCTCGTAAGGGTCTCGCCCGCGGATGTAATCCGAGGTGATCCCCACCTCGATCGACCCGCGCGCCCCGCGCGTGCCGCCACCCACCTGGATTTCGCCGAACAGACCGGCCGCCTGCCGCGCGCGTTCCTCGCACTGGTCGGCGGCAATGCGCGGGTCGACGGGGCCGCAGGCGGCGAGGACGACCAGAAGAGGGGCGAATGCGAGAAATCTGATCATGACAATCTAGCATGGCAGGATCGGCGGGACATGTCACGAGCGTGACGGGCGAGGTCAAGAGCGTCTGGGTCTCGCGGGGGCCCTTGTGCAATGGCGCACTTAGGCCGCATACACCCCTGAATGCGCTGAATCGTATGCGCCAGGTCAGGGAGCCGCAAATGTCATTCCTGCGTCGTCTGACTGGACGCTCCCCCCCTGGACGACAAGGCCCGTAGCGGCGCCAACAAGGCCACCCGAAAGCGCATGGCGGCGCTTGACCATTGCCTTGAGGCCGAGCGGCAGGCCACCGCTTCTGGACTCCGTACGTTTGTCGCCGCATGCGAAAACCCCGGCCGCTCGTCACCAATACTTCGCCGCAATGTGCATCGCCTGGAAAAGGGCCTGTCCATGCCCGGTCGCCGACCGGTTTTCGGTGAGAAGTACATCCTGGAAACTGTGGAAGTTTTTGCCAGGCTTGCCGCCCGCCCTGACGCGGAGCACGAGGAATTGCGTTGGGCTCGCGACGTGCTGACCCGGTACTTTCAGGTCGTAACACCTGCGCAGGGTGCGGTCGCCGATGCGGAGTCGGCATTCCTTAGGGTGCCGCTGGTCGCTACCAGGACTGGCGATCCGGCGACTAGCATCCCCTATCCTTCCAGTGAGCTTGCGCCACGAGTAACTGCTGTCGGGGCACCTTTGCCTGACCCTGCGTCATTTCTTGCGCTTTGCATGGCTCGCCGTTCGCAGCGCTGGTTTAGTGACCGGATGGTTGCTCCCGAGGTACTGGAGTCGGCGATGAAGGCCGCTTTGCAAGCGCCGTCGGCCTGCAATCGCCAGCCATTCACTTTCCATGCTGCGATCGGGCGCGACATAATTCGGAAGATCTCCAGCCTTCCACTTGGCACCGAAGGCTTCGGCGAGGACCTGCCCGTTCTGATCGCGGTGATCGGAGACCTTGCCAATTACGCAGAGCCGCGCGACCGGCACTTGATCTTCGTTGACGCGGCTCTTGCCGCCATGCAGTTCATGCTGTCGATCACTGCTCAAGGGTTGGGTAGCGTGCCGATCAACTGGCCGGACATTCCAGAGAATCACGATGCCCTTCGCAGGCTTCTGGGGCTCGCCGACCACGAGGTGCCAGTGATGCTGATCGGAGTGGGGCACCCGTTGCCCGACGGGATGATTCCCTACTCGGCCAAGCGCTCGGTGTCGGACATGTTGCGTATTCATGGCTGATCCGGTCCTGCGCGTCACGGGCGTTTGGTTGCCAAACAAGGGTGCCGAGCTCATGGCACATGCAGTCGTGGCCGAACTTGGGCGGCGATTGCCCGGGGCGCGCTTCGTTTCCTTGGCACAGGGTTCTGACACGGTGCGCGCCGAGATCGGCATTCCTGCCTTGCCACCGCCAGAGCCGCCTTCATTGTTGGACCGACTGCTCGGCCGTCGTGCCCGGACACGGCGGGAAACCCATGTTCTGGATATCTCGGGTTTCGCCTATGGCGACGAATGGGGCGTCGCCAAGGTCCGCCGGCGGGTGCTGGCAGATGTGAAATCCGGCTGCCCGACCTACCTCTTGCCGCAGGCCTTCGGTCCATTCTCCGACAAGGGTCTGGCCGCAACGATGGCCGAGGCTGTGCGCGGAGTGCGCTACATCGCAGCACGCGACCGCAAATCGCTTGACCATCTCGAAGGGTTGGTTGCCGGACGTAACATCCCTTTGATGCCAGACATCACGTTCTCCCTGAATGTGTCCGACCGCACGCCGGAACGCCCCGATGGCCCCTACGGTTGCCTTGTGCTCAACGCCCGGTCGATCGGGGCAGCCGGGCTGGATGCCGATGGACTGATTGCCATGCATGTCCGGCTGGTGCAGGCCATGCGTGCTGCTGGCCTGACTCCGCTGGTCGTCGTGCACGAGGCCGGAATGGATGGCGCTCTGTCGGCGCGGCTTGCGGCCGAGTCGGGCACTGATCTGGTCGATCTGGCCGACGCTCGCGACATCAAGGCGCTTATGGCCGGCGCCGAGATCGCCGTTACGGGGAGGTTCCATGGGCTTGTGAACGCGCTTGCAGGTGGCGTGCCGACCCATGCCTTGAGTTGGTCACACAAGTACGGCGAGCTTCTGTCGGACTTCGGACGCCCCGGCGCACTCTTCACCGGAGACGTAAAGGCCTTCTGTCTGCGGGTCGAGCACGAACTGGCCGATTCAGCGGCCCGTGCCACTGAACGCATGCGATTGAAAGCGATTGCCGCGGAAAAGGCGGCCAGCCTGGCCGAGATGTGGGAGGAAGTGGCCGCGGATATCCGCCGCGGCCACTGAGACCCTCAATACACCCGCGCTTTCGGCGCGATCTTCTTCAGGTCGATCCCACCCTCGGCTTCCTTCGTCAGGGGCTCGGTATGCACCGGACGGAAACCCAGCCGCACCGTCGCACTGTCGACCCAGGCCAGAGTGTGCTTGCGCCAGTTGGCGTCATCGCGGTTCGGGAAGTCTTCGTGTGCGTGGGCGCCGCGGCTTTCCTTGCGGGCCTCGGCACCGACGATCGTGGTCAGGGCATTGGGCATCAGGTTGGCCAGTTCCAGCGTCTCCATCAGGTCCGAGTTCCAGATCAGCGACCGGTCGGTGACCTTCAGGTCGTCCATGCCCTGCGCGATCTCGGTCATCCTGGTCACGCCCTCGGCCAGAGTCTTCGACGACCGGAACACCGCCGCGTCGTCCTGCATGGCGCGCTGCATCTTCAGTCGCAGGTCGGCCGTGGGGGTCGATCCATCGGCATAGCGCAGGCTGTCGAAGCGGGCAATCGCGCGGTCGATGCTGGCCCCGTTCGGATCCGGCGTCGCGGTGCCCGGGTCCACGACCTCGCGCGCGCGGATCGCCGCCGCGCGGCCGAAGACCACCAGGTCGATAAGCGAATTCGATCCTAACCGGTTCGCGCCGTGGACGGACGCGCAGCCCGCCTCGCCCACCGCCATCAGGCCGGGCAGTACGCGGTCGGGGTCGTCCTCGGTCGGGTTCAGCACTTCGCCCCAGTAGTTCGTGGGAACACCGCCCATGTTGTAGTGCACGGTCGGCAGCACCGGGATCGGCTGCTTGGTCACATCCACGCCCGCAAAGATGCGCGCGGATTCGGAAATGCCCGGCAGGCGTTCGTGCAGCGCCTCTTTCGGCAGGTGATTGAGGTTGAGGTAGATGTGGTCCTTGTCGCGGCCCACGCCGCGGCCCTCGCGGATCTCGATGGTCATGCAGCGGCTGACCACGTCGCGCGAGGCGAGATCCTTGTAGGTCGGGGCGTAGCGTTCCATGAACCGCTCGCCCTCGCTGTTGGTAAGATACCCGCCCTCACCGCGTGCGCCTTCGGTAATCAGGCAGCCCGCGCCGTAGATGCCGGTGGGGTGGAACTGCACGAATTCCATGTCCTGCAATGGCAGCCCCTGGCGCGCGACCATGCCGCCACCGTCGCCGGTGCAGGTGTGGGCCGAGGTCGCCGAGAAATAGGCGCGACCATAGCCGCCGGTGGCCAGCACCACCAACTTGGCCGTGAAGACGTGCAGGGTGCCGTCGTCGAGTTTCCAGGCCAGAACGCCCTGGCACTGGCCGTCGTCCGACATGATCAGGTCGATGGCGAAGTATTCGATGTAGAACTCGGCGTTGTTCTTCAGCGATTGCCCATAGAGCGTGTGCAGGATCGCGTGGCCGGTGCGGTCGGCCGCGGCGCATGTGCGCTGCACGGGGGGGCCTTCGCCGTACTCGGTCGTGTGGCCGCCGAATGGCCGCTGGTAGATGCGGCCGTCTTCGGTGCGCGAGAAGGGAACACCGTAGTGTTCCAGCTCGTACACCGCCTTGGGCGCCTCGCGCGCGAGGGATTCCATCGCGTCCGCGTCCCCCAGCCAGTCCGACCCCTTCACGGTGTCGTACATGTGCCACTGCCAGTGATCGGGCCCCATGTTTCCCAGGGATGCAGCGATGCCGCCTTGTGCGGCCACGGTGTGGCTGCGCGTCGGGAAAACCTTGGTAATGCAGGCCGTGCGCAGGCCCTGTTCGGCCATGCCCAACGTTGCCCGCAGGCCCGATCCGCCCGCGCCCACCACCACCACGTCGTAGACGTGCGTCTCAAGAGGATAAGCCGTCATCATCGTTTCCAGTCGATCAGAGCGCGAGCCGCGCGAGGGCGAAGAGGCCGGTCGCGGCGACAGCATAGGATAGCAGCGTGACGCCGATGATCAGCACCTTGCGGGTGAAGCCCCTGGAATAGTCCTCGATCATCGTGGTCGCGCCCGACTTGAAGTGCAGCATCCCCACGACGACTGTCAGGCCAGCCACGATCGCGGGGAACGGTCGCGCGAGCCAGGCAACCACTTCCGCATGGGGTCGTCCGATCATCGGGCCGACAGTGAACACAAAGACCGGGATCAGGATTGCCAGAGCCACGGCCGAAAGCGTCATGGACCAGAAATGATGGGTGCCCTCCTTGGCGGACCCGAGGCCCTGGGCGCGCTTGCGGTCGGTGAGAAAAGCCATCTGCTGTCCCCCTACACCAGGATCAAGGTCAAGATCGTCAGGATCACGGACCCACCGACGCAGGCCCAGCCCAGCTTTTCCGCGGTGGGCAAATCGAACCCCCGCCCGGTATCCCAGTAGAGATGCCGCAATCCCGCGAGGAAATGGTACCAGAGCGCCCAGACCGACAAGACCAGCACGAGGATGCCGAACCACGAGGTCAGTATCCCGTCCACGATGGCAAAATACTCGGCCGACGTTGCGGCGGCGAGCAACCACCAGACGATCAGCATCGCCGCCACGATCAACCCGTTGCCGGTGATCCGTGTCAGGATCGACGACACCATGTTGATCTGCGGTCTGTAGATCGAGATATGGGGCGAAAGCGGGCGATTGCCCCGGTTCACGTCAGCCATGGCGTCTTCCTGCTGCGGCACATGCCGTGTCCTTCTAGCGGTTTTTCGCGCCCTGTCACGGGATGGTGGCGCAAACGCCCGCGCCAAATGCGCGCTGCGACGCAGAAAAGACCCGAATGTGATCACGCATTCGCTTGCCGTGATCACGATACTGCACGCCCTGGCCCGACTCAACCAGCGGTCGCGCCAGCGCGTGCAGGCCGGTCCCGACCGTATCGCGTTGGCAGCACCCGCGCATCCACGGCGTCACAGCGGGACAAGAACCCAGCAATCGAGGTCGAGCAGGACCTCGGGCAGGTACTTTCCGTCGGCGTCCTTCAGGGACCCCGCGGGTGACGGAAGCGCGCCCCTGGTCGCGACCAGTCGCAGGCGAAGGGCGCCCACGCCGGGCGCCTGCGTTTGCGCGCGGTCCAGAACCTCGGACCAGGCGCGCACGGTGTCGCCGGCAAAGCAGGGGTTGGCATGGATGCCGCCGTTGATCGCCACCAGCAGTTGAGCATTGGCCAGTCCGTTGAACGACAGGGCCCGTGCAAGGCTCAGGACATGGCCGCCGTAGATCAATCGCCGTCCATCGGGGCGCTGGGTCGCATCGAAATGCACCTTCGCCGTATTCTGCCACAACCGCGTGGCCAGCATGTGCTCGGCCTCTTCCACCGTCACGCCGTCCACATGGTCGATGGTCTCGCCCACCGCGTAATCGCCCCAGCGGTGCGGTTCGCCGGCAAGGCCGAAATCGTAGTCGGAAAAGTCGAGGCCCCGCGGGACAATCAGATCCGATGCCGTGACAACTGGCGCAAGCGAAGGCACCACGGCAACGGGTGCGGGACTGGCGACGTCGCGTTTCCTGACCATCACCCAGCGGACATACTCCAGCACCGCTTCGCCGTGCTGGTTGCGTCCTGTCGTCCTGACCCACACGACCCCGCTGCTGCCGCTGGAGTTCTCCTTGGCCCCGATCACCTCGGACGTGGCTGACAGGGTGTCGCCCGGCCAGACCGGCAACAGGAACCGACCCTCGGCATAGCCAAGGTTTGCCACCGCGTTCAGGCTGATGTCCGGTACGGTCTTGCCGAACACCGTGTGGAACACGATCAGGTCTTCGAGCGGGCTGAACGGTAGTCCGCAGGATTGCGCGAAAGCGTCCGAGGAATGCAGCGCATGCCGGGCGGGGTACAGCATGTGGTAAAGCGCACGTTCGCCCATCTTCACGGTGCGCGGCACGGCGTGCACGATGGTCTCGCCCACGCGGTAGTCCTCGAAGAAGCGGCCGTGGTTCGTCTTGCTCATAGCTGGCCGAGCTTGATCTCGCGGGAATAGACGGTGTCTGGCACTTCCTTCACAACGGCCTGCCCGCAGCGCATCACGCCATTGGCTGCATCGAAGGCATAGGTGGGGGGGCCGTAAAGCTCCCACCCATTGGCCAGCGCCTCGGATACCTTGTGGCAGAAGGCGGATGTATCGTCCTCGGTCAGGAAACGGTAGGCCTTCATCACGTCACCCCGGGAACGGCCAGGGGCCAAGCCAGCCATGCACGACCCCGATGACCAGTGTCGCCACGACCGCGCCCGCAACGGCGCCGATCTCCTTGCCCAAGGGGGCGGGTTCCGGCCGGGTCCAGTCAGGCTGGGCGCGGTTGATCACGATGACCTCGACCACCGCCCAGGCCAGCAGCCCGCCGAACAGCACGATCGACGCCAGATCGCCGTTCACCAGAAGGTGCGCCACGGCCCAGGTCTTGAACCCGGTCAGTTGCGGGTGGCGGACACGACGGGTTATGGCCGTCTTCATGCCCGACGCGGCATAGAAATACAGCGCCAGCACCATCAAGAAGTTGTTCAGATGCCATAGCCAGAACGGCGGATTCCACAGAAGCACCAAGTCGGCGCCGCGGTAGCCCACCACCATGAGAGCGACCGAGGCAAGGATCAGGACCGTTGCCACCAGACGTCCCCGGTCGCCCATCGCGGCCCTGCGCGCCGGCGCAAGTCGCTTGAACAGGTGCGCGCCCCACCAGACTGCGATCCCCAGGATCAGCCAGATCATTCCGCCGCCTCCCTTTCCTGCGCCGCAACCGCCCCTGCCAGTTCCAGAACGCGCCGCGCGGTCGCAACGTGCAGGTTCTCCACGATCCGACCGTCAAGAACCGCGACCCCCTGGCCTGCGGCCACCGCCGCCTCGAACGCGGCAATCTGCCGACGGGCAAGGTCTACCTCGTCGGCGGATGGCGCGAAAGCCGCATTGGCAATGGCGATCTGTGCGGGATGGATCAGCGACTTGCCGTCCATTCCCAGATCGCGGCCCTGTTCGCATTCCACGCGCAGTCCGTCATCGTCGCGGAACGCGTTATAAACGCCGTCCACGGCCGGCACCCCGGACGCGCGCGCCGCAAGAACGCAGGTCTGGAGCGCCTGCATCAGCGCCAACCGGTCGGGCCGGAAACGCGCGCCGAGATCCTTCAGCAGGTCGTTCGTGCCCAGTACCAGCCCCGCCAGCCGGGGATGAGATGCGATGGCAGCAGCGTTCAGGATCGCCGCCGGTGTCTCCATCATCGCCCACAGGGCGCGATCGGGCACAAGGACGGCAAGCCGGTCGAGGTCGGCAGGTCCGTTCACCTTGGGCAGCAGAACGCCGTCGCAGTCCATGCCCGCCGCGGCGCGGGCATCATCGGCGCCCCAGTCAGTATCCAGATCGTTGACCCGCACGAGCCGAAGCCGGCGACCGAAACCGCCCTTGGCCAGAACTGCCGCCAGCGCCGTGCGGGCGTCGGGCTTCTCGGCGGGCGCGACCGCATCCTCGAGATCGAAGATGATTCCGTCGCAGGGCAGGCTGCGGGCCTTGTCCATCGCCCGGGCATTCGACGCCGGGATGTACAGCAAGGATCGGGTGGGGCGCGGGGTGGGGGACATGATTCTCCTGCCGGCATCCGTTGCGCCACACCCGAACACCGCCACGCGCCGACACGCAACCCCTGTGCAAGCGACTGATATCGCAAACATCTCGGCATGGGCCGCTTTGGCGCGCCGCGTTAACCATTTCTCAGCGCCTTCCCCGCAGCCTGAGTTGCAAGCCGCCCAGGGGAGGTCCGGACCGGAAAACGCCAAGCCGGGGAACGGGCAAGCGGCCCATGGAAGACCGCCTGAATGGCAACGGGGCCATGCCTGCCGCCGGGGACCCGGGTGGCACGGCAGGCCGGGCCCCGCACCCTTGGTCGATCTCGAAAGGATGCCTGATGACCGTTCCGATGCCCCGAAACCTGCTTCTCTCTGCAGTCCTGCTTGTCATGTCGGCGGCAACTGCCCTTCCCGCCTCTGCACAATCGCGCAACTGCGCCGAACGCGAGCGGGTGGTCGAACGCCTTTCCGACACCTACGGGGAAAGCCGCCAGTCCATCGGCCTCGCTGCCAACAACCAGGTGATGGAGGTTTTCGCCAACCTCGAAAGCGGATCGTGGACTGTCACTGTCACGCTGCCGTCCGGGATCACCTGCCTGATCGCCTCGGGCATGGCCTACGAGGATATCGAAGACGCCCTGACGCCGACCGGATCGTCCCTGTGACAGCCTCCGCGCCATGGCATTCCGTGGCGCGGACCGGGCATTCCGGGCTCAGGTCAGCGCATCCCAGATCAGCTTGCCCCCGGTCACCGTCAGGAGAACGTAGGTGATGGCGAAGAAGGGGCGTTCCGGCACCCTTCGATGCGCCAAGACGCCAAGCCAGATGCCCGCAAGCGCAACGGGGGCGAGCAGCAGCACCGCTGACACGGTGGTCCCCGAAACCATCCCGAGCGCAAGGTAGAAGGGCAGCTTCACGGCATTGATGACCCAGAACACCAGCACCGTCGACGCCTGAAAGGCCGTCTTCGACAGTCCCCGCGACAACAGGTAGATCGCCGCCGGCGGCCCGCCTGCATGGCTGATGAAACTGGTGAACCCCGCTGCAACCCCGGCGATCCCTCCGCCGACATGGCCCATCGGGCGCTGGGCCGGGCGGATCAGCCCGATTGCCCGCGCGCCCTGGAAAGCCACGAAGCCCACGGCGATCACACCGATCAGAAGGCGGAACACATCGGGGTCTGCCACCCCCACAAGCACCGTGCCCAGCGCGATGCCCGGCAACGAGCCAAGCATCAGCACCTTCGACGCATGCCAGTCCCATTGCCGCCAGTAGGCCTTGAGCGCACCCAGATCCATCAGCATCAGAAGCGGCAGCATCAGCCCGGCCGCCTGCTGTGGTGGCAGCACCAGGGCCAGGATGGGCGTCGCCGCAAAGGCGGCACCCGATCCGAAACCGCCCTTGGACACACCCGCAAACAGGACCGCCGGTATCGCCAGCAGAAAGAACGTCAGATCCAGCGTCACTCCGGTGCCCCTCCATGGCCGGACTTGCGCGGCCTTGCCGCGACCGTTACGCATCCGCGCGACATCCACCA
>CAYYOE010000034.1:0-17214 GCA_964473055.1 uncultured Rhodobacterales bacterium
GCCGGCGGAATGGGCCTCGTCCGACGTGGCGGTGCGCGGGTTCTGCGCGACCTGCGGCACACCGCTGTACTACCGCTCGGGCGAGACGACCGAGGTCATGGCCGGCACGCTGGCGCCGCCCTTCGCCTTCCGGCCCTTCGAGCAGATCGCGGTGGAAAGCCGGCACGGATGGCTGGACGCCCTGCCCGACCTGCCCCGGATCGCGACGCCGGACGGCTACCGCGTGACATCGAACCAGACGCCCGAGACCCGCGCAGAGGGCGCCCCATGACCCGGGGTGTCCGCCTGACCCGGCGCTTTCCCGCCGCCATGACCGAGGCGGGATATCGTCGGCTGAAGCGCTTTGCCTCCGAGAACGGCCTGGAAGAGGGCGAGGCGCTGTCCTTCCTGTTCGAGCATTTCGACAGCGTGACCGACGCCGAGGTGCTGCCGCATCGCCTGCGTCTGTTCAAGGCGGAGATCGGAAAGTGAGGGCGCTGCGGCCAGATCGGGGATGGGGGCACTGCCTCCGCGCAGTTGGCCGCGGGGCTCTGCCCCGCACCCCGAGGTACTTGGGCAAGGATGAAGAGAAAGGCGCGCCCCGCCCCTGCCGGCCGAACGGCCGGGAAGGACGGGGCCGGAAGGACCGGTGCCTTCACCCTTGGCGGTCATCGGCTCCTCAGCCTGTACCGCAATGCCGTGTTTCGCAGGTCATGGTTAACAGACCCTTGCTTCATCCTTGTCAAAATACCTCGGGGGGTTCGGGGGGCAGCGCCCCCCGCCCGTCCGCCAAGGGGGGCCTGCCATGACAATCCGTCTGCACTGCTTTGGTGAATCCGGCCATTCCTACAAGGTGGCGCTGGCGCTGAACCTGGGGGGGGTGCCCTGGGAGCCCGTCTTCGTCGATTTCTTCAACGGCGCGACGCGGGGGGCGGATTTCCGCATCCGGGTCAACGCCCTGGGCGAATGCCCGGTGCTTGAGGAGGGCGACATGCGCCTGTCGCAATCGGGCGTGATCCTCGACTGGCTGGCCGAGCGCACGGGTCGGTTCGGCGGCGACACGGCAGCGGCGCGGCGCGAGGTGCTGCGCTGGGTGCTGTGGGACAATCACAAGCTGTCTGGGCAGGTCGGTGCGCTGCGGTTCCTGATGAACTTCGTGCCCGTGGACCGGCGCCCGCAGCCGGTTATCGACTGGATGGCCGCCCGGATGCGCGACAGCTGGCGTGTTCTGGACGCGCATCTGGCGGACCGCGCCTGGATGGTGGGCGACGCGATCACTGCCGCCGATCTGTCCTGCTGCGGATACCTGTTCTACCCGGAGCCGTTCGGATTCGACCGTGCCGCCTGGCCGCACATCGACCGATGGCTCGGCCGCATTGCCGACCAGCCGGGCTGGGCGCATCCCTACGACCTGATGCCGCGCGCCTTCCCGCCGAAGCCCAAGACGGAGACTGCACCATGACCGACGCCTTCATCTATGACGCCGTCCGTACACCGCGTGGCAAGGGACGGCCCGACGGGGCGCTGCACGAGGTCACGGCGGTGCGGCTGTCGGCGGGGGTGCTCGATGCCCTGGCGGTGCGCAACGGACTGGACGGTCCCGCGGTCGAGGACGTGATCTGGGGCAATGTGACCCAGGTGGGCGAGCAGGGCGGATGCCTGGCGCGGACGGCGGTGCTGGCCTCCGGGCTTGACCAGGCCATTCCGGGCCTGTCGATCAACCGGTTCTGTGCAAGCGGCCTGGAGGCCGTGAACCTGGCCGCAAACCAGGTGCGGGCGGGGGCGGGGGCGGCCTATATCGCCGGCGGGGTCGAGATGATGGGCCGGGTTCCCATGGGGTCGGACGGGGCGGCGATCGCCGTGGACCCGTCCATCGCGATGCGGACCTATTTCGTGCCGCAGGGAATTTCGGCCGACATCATTGCGACCGAGTTCGGGTTCAGCCGCGATGATGCCGACGCGCTGGCGGTGGAAAGCCAGCGGCGCGCGGCCATGGCCTGGGGCGAAGGGCGGTTCGACCGGTCGGTGGTGCCGGTGACCGACGTGAACGGGCTGACGATCCTCGAACGGGACGAATACATGCGCCCCGGCACCGACATGCAGGGGCTGGGGGCGCTGAAGCCGGCCTTCAAGGACATGGGCGAGGTGATGCCCGGGTTCGACCGGGTCGCCCTGATGAAGTATCCGCACCTCGAGCGGATCAGGCACATCCATCACGCCGGCAATTCGTCGGGCATCGTGGACGGGGCGGCGGGTGTGCTGGTGGGCACGGCCGAATGGGGTCGGGCGCGGGGGCTGACCCCGCGGGCGCGGATCCGCGCGACGGCCAAGATCGGGACGGACCCCACGATCATGCTGACCGGCCCGGTGCCAGTGACCAAGAAGATCCTGGCCGACAGCGGGATGGCCATCGGGGATATCGACCTGTTCGAGGTGAACGAGGCCTTCGCATCCGTCGTCCTGCGGTTCCAGCAGGCGTTCGACGTGGACCCGGGGCGGGTGAACGTGAACGGCGGGGCGATTGCCATGGGGCATCCGCTGGGGGCGACGGGGGCGATCATCCTGGGGACGTTGCTGGACGAGCTGGAGCGCACGGGACAAGGCGTGGGGTTGGCGACCCTTTGCATCGCGTCCGGCATGGGCGCGGCCACGGTGATAGAGCGCGTCTAGGGAACAGTCTGTTATGCGAATTGCGAAAGCCCCTGTCGCGAAAACCGATTGTCGTCCAAGGACCGTATCAGTAACGATGTCTTCTGTAGGGAGTGGACGGTTGGACGACACCCTGCGTTGTTGCCGGGGGGGAAATGATAGTTCCAGAGGCTGTGCGCGAACTCCTGGCGCGGCACGAGGCACTGTTCCTGACCGGGACCATCGTCGAACTGGCATCGGACTACCGCAACCCGGTCGCGGTCTTCCTGCCGGATGGACTTCGGGTCGAGCAGACGGCAGCGGACACGTTGGCGGCGCTGTGCAGGTTGCAGGCGCTGGCGGTCACAGCCGGGGCGGTATCGGCGCAGCATTCCATCCTGTCCGTCAGCCCTGTTCGAGCGGGGCGTGTTTCGGTTCTGGTTGGCTGGGATTTCCGCGATGCGCGCCTTGCCCTGATTGCACAAAGCCGCGTTCGCTACTTTCTGGCAGTGCAGCCCGATGGCACCTACCTGATCGAGATGCTGGAGTACGAACAGCACGCGTTTCCGGACAAGGACCCGTTCGTTCTGCGGCGGACGGAAGGCTGACATCTCAAACATGGCGAAAGCGCCGCGCTGGAAATTCTACCGGAAGTGGTGTAGTTATCCGGCTAGCGCGTTGTGCGGAAGTTGGTGGGGGGAATGGATCAGGCGGTGCGCGCCATGCTGCGGCGCCACGCGTTCCGGGCCGGTCGGCAGGACGCCGATCGAATTGCCGGGGACTTCGCCGTGCCGCTGATCATTTACAATCAGGACCGGATCGCCCTGTTTCGCACCAGGGCAGAGGTTGCAGCTTCGCTGGTCACCTATTTTGCCGCGTTGGAGGCAGCCGGTGTGGTTCGGGTGGACCCCGTGGTGCTGGAGATCGCGCCGGGCGGACCGGATCGGGTCTCGGCCCTGGTGGAGTGGCGGCACATCGGCGCGGACGGGAGCGTGACAGGGGTGAACCGGTCCCGTGCGTTCTTTCGCCGGATTGTCGGGCGTGGGGCGCCGCAGATCGAGCTGGTGGAATACCTGTCGGTGGCAACCCGCACGATCTTTGCCGATGCCGCAGCAGTCGCCCGGCGCGTTCACTGAATCCGACTTTCCCAGCACAGGAGGGCAACCCATGACCCGGACCGAGTCCGCCGACTTCGCCTATGCCGTCCATGACGATGGTGTGGCCGTCATCACCTGGGATGTGCCAGGCAAATCCATGAACGTGCTGTCGCGCGACGCTTTCGCAACCGTCGAGGCGTATCTGGACAAGGCACTGGCCGACCCGGACGTGAAGGGCATCGTCATCACCAGCGGCAAGGACGGGTCCTTTGCGGGCGGCATGGACCTGAACGTGCTGGCCGCAATCCGCGAGGAATCGGGTGACCGGCCGGCCGAGGGCATCTTCGGCTTCATCATGGAGGGCCATCGCATCCTGCGAAAGCTGGAACGCGCCGGGATGGACCCAAAGACGTTGAAGGGCGGCAAACCTGTTGCCTGCGCGATCAACGGCACCTGCGCCGGGATCGGCACCGAGATTGCGTTGGCCTGCCACCGTCGGTTCATGACGGATGCCCCCAAGGCGCGGATCGGTCTGCCGGAAATCCTGGTGGGCCTGTTCCCGGGGGCGGGCGGCACGACGCGGTATTCGCGGATGGTCGGCGCGATGGCGGCCGCCCCGGTGCTGCTGGAGGGCAAGATGCTGGACCCGGCGCGCGCGCGTGGCGCAGGGTTGGTGGACGAGGTGGTGCCAGCGGGCGATCTGGTCGCGCGGGCGAAGGCCTGGGTGCTGGGCGCGGGAGAGGGCGATTGCGTCAAGCCCTGGGACCAGAAGGGATGGAAGATGCCGGGCGGGGCGCCCTATCACCCGGCGGGGTTCATGACCTTTGTCGGTGCGAGCGCCATGGTGAACGGGCAGACGCAAGGGGTCTATCCGGCGGCACAGGCGTTGCTGTCGGCGATCTACGAGGGCGCGCTGGTGCCGTTCGACACGGCGCTGCGAATCGAGGCGCGGTGGTTCACGAAGGTGCTGCTGGACCCCACATCCAGCGCGATGATCCGGTCGCTGTTCCTGAACAAGGAGGCGCTGGAAAAGGGCGCGGTTCGCCCGGCGGGCGTGCCCGACCAGCGGGTGCGGCGCCTGGGTGTGCTGGGCGCGGGCATGATGGGCGCGGGCATCGCCCATGTGGCGGCAAACGCGGGGATCGAGGTGGTGCTGATCGACCGCGACCAGGCGGCGGCAGACAAGGGAAAAGGATACTCTGAGGGGCTGCTGGACAAGGGGATCCAGCGCAAGTCGGTCACGCCCGAGAAGAAGGCCGAGGTTCTGGCGCGGATCGTGGCGACGACCGACTATGCGGCGCTACAGGGCTGCGACCTGATCGTGGAAGCTGTGTTCGAGGATCCGGGGCTGAAAGCCGAGGTGACGAAGCGCGCCGAGGCGGCCGCGGGCGAGGGCTGCGTCTTTGCCACCAACACGTCCACCCTGCCGATATCCGATCTGGCAAGGGCGAGCGTGCGGCCCGAGGATTTCATCGGCATCCATTTCTTCAGTCCGGTCGACAGGATGATGCTGGTCGAAATCATCCGGGGCAAGGAAACCGGCGACCGCGCCGTGGCCAAGGCGCTGGATTTCGTGCGGCAGATCCGCAAGACGCCCATCGTGGTGAACGACGCGCGGTTCTTCTACGCCAACCGCTGCATCATCCCCTACATCAACGAAGGTATCCGCATGGTGGGCGAAGGCGTGGCCCCCGCGCTGGTGGAGAATGCGGCGCGGCTTCTGGGGTTCCCCGTGGGGCCGCTGCAACTGGTGGACGAGACGTCGATCGATCTGGGCGTGCGGATCGCCAAGGCGACGAAGGCCGCGATGGGGGATGCCTACCCGGACGGCGCGGTGGATACCGTGCTGTTCCGCATGGCCGATGCGGGCCGGATGGGGCGCAAGGCGGGGGCGGGGTTCTACGCCTACGATCCAGCGGGCAAGCGGACGGGCCTGTGGGACGGGCTGGCCGACTGGTATCCGCCTGCGGACGACCAGCCGGACCTGACGCATGTGCAGCACCGGCTGATGATGGCGCAGGTGCTGGAGGCGGTGCGGGCGCTGGAAGAGGGCGTTCTGACCGATATCCGCGAGGGCGATGTGGGCGCGATCCTGGGCTGGGGATTCGCGCCCTGGTCGGGCGGGCCGTTTTCCTGGCTGGACCGGATCGGGGCGGCGCGGGCCGTGGCGATCTGCGACGGGCTGGCGGCGCAGGGCCCGCGCTTTGCCGCGCCGGACCTCTTGCGCGAAATGGCGGCGCGGGGCGAGACGTTCTACGCTCGCTTCGGTGCCGTGGCCCGCGCCGCCTGAGTGAAGGTATGGCGCGGTGGCGGTCACGCCGCCGCCTGGTCCGGCAGCCGCCCGGGGCCGTCCATCCGCATCAGGTCCACCAGCAGCCGCGCGGCGTCGAGATCCAGCCGGGTGAAGAACCCCCCCGCGCGGCTGTCGTCCGTCTGCCAGACGCGTGCGTCGGTCGGGCAATGAAGCAGTGCGCCGGTGTTCGCGAAGATCACCTCCTCTTCATCGAACATCAGGCGCACCACGGTCAGGGGCGCCTCGGGCATGTCGGGCAGTATGCCTTGCCAGCCTTCCAGCGCCGCGCCGGGCACCAGGACCAGCGGATTGCCGAACACCGCCTCGGCGTGATGGGTATCGACCAGCACCGGCTGACCCGGCAGCAGGTGGAAGCCGGAGCAGGTGTCGAGCGCGCCGCCCGGGACGTAGAGCGGATGTTCTCCGGCGGCCCGGGCACGGGCCAGGTCGTGGGCGGACAGGGTGGTGTGGGTGGCGCCGATCACCTCGCGCATGCCGCCGTCGAGGGTCTGGACACGGTCACCCGCCACAAGGGTTTCCACCGCGCGCCAGCCCTGCGGGGTTTCCAGCCGCATTCCGGCGGTCAGGCCGTACGGGGGAAGAACCGTCGATATTGCGTCGTTTCGGGAAATGATGCGCTGTGCATCGGTGAAGGCCGCATGGGGGTGCATGAACATTGGGTGTCTCCCTTGGCTTGGCGGGGCGTCTGACCCCGACGTGATGTCACCAAGGAAGCGTCCTGAAAAAGCCGGGATTCCGACCCGTTTCGGGCGGGATTGCGGCACTGTGGACCATGCCGGGCCAATGGCGCGGCGGATCGAGCCACCGCCCCGGATCCGATGGCAACCGTTTACGGCAAGTTAACTGTAAAGACCGCCGCGGTGGCCGGCGAGGCGGATCTCGCCCTGTCCCGACAGCATCGCGGGGCAGGCGGGCGGGCTAGAAGCTGTAGCCGAATCGGGCGATGTCCTCGGCGCAGAGTTCGGCGACCCGGTCCCGTGTGGAAACGGTATGGAAGGCGCGACGGTCGCCGCCCCAGTCGGACCCGTTGGCCCGGGGCAGGGGAGACAGACACAGGCCGAGCGCGGATTCGAGCGGCGGCAGGTCATCGTCGAGGTGTTCCAGTCGGATCACGAAATCCAGCCGTTCCTGACCCTGCCAGTCGCGCAGATAGGCGGAGGTGGGTGCGGCACGCAGACCGGCGGCAACGGCGGGGTCGGCGAGGAAGGCCGCGAAATCGAGCGTCCGGGCGGCCCGGATGGCAGGGTGGTCGAAGGTCTGCGCCTGGGCCCAGGCATAGTAGCTGGCCACCCGGTCCCAGGGGTTGCGCACCATCGTGGCCACCCGCGCGACTGCCAGGTCTTCGTCGGGGATCAGGCCGCGGATGTCGGCAAGGCGCGCGTGCTTCCACAGCCGCCCCGAAGTGCGGATGCCGTCCAGCCTGCGCCGGCGCCGCCGCGCCTTGGGCGTGTCGCCGATCAGGATGTCGTCGGCGTGCGCGCGGGCTTCCCAGGCGAGCGTGAACGAGGTGCCCCCGGTCTTCGGGACATGGACAAAGACAAAGCGGCGGGCGGGCGAGACGATCATGCCGGGCAGGCTAGGGCGCTGGAACCGGTTTGGAAATCCCGCGCGGATGGCGGCAATGGACGGCTGCTGCGCGTCCGCCTATGGTCGCCCAACGACAGGCAGGGCAGGGACGGCAGGCCATGACGGCGCTGCGCGAATATTCGAAACTGGAGTCGGCAGGTGTCTGGCGTCCGGCGCCCGGGATGCAGCGGCGCGACGTGATCGTGACGCTGGGCGAAGCGACGCTGACGCTGCTGGACCATCGCGATATCGTGCTGGCGCACTGGTCGCTGCCGGCGATCCATCGGGTGAATCCGGGCGCCTTGCCCGCCGTCTTTGCGCCCGCGCCCGACGCGCCCGACGAACTGGAGGTTGCCGACCCGGACATGGTCGAGGCCCTGGTCCGTGTGCGTGCGGCGGTGGACCGGGCCAGACCGCGCCCCGGGCGGCTGCGTCTGTGGCTGGCCGCGGGTGCGGTGGCGTTGCTGGCCGCGGGGTCCGTGTTCTGGTTGCCGGGCGCCATGGTGCGCCATGCCGCCGCGGTGCTGCCCGAGGCGGCCCGGGCGCGGATCGGGCAGGACCTGCTGGCGAACATCGGCAGGGTTGCGGGGCAACCCTGCGACAACGAACCGGGTGTTGCCGCGCTCGACCGGCTTGCCGCGCGGGTGCTCGGCCCGGCCGGTCGACCGGGGCGGGTGGTGGTGCTGCCCTCCGGCGTCTCGCCGTCCGGGCACCTGCCGGGCGGCGTGCTGCTTCTGGACCGGACTCTGGTCGAGCTGGCCGAGGGCCCCGAGGTGGCCGCCGGCGCCATGCTGGCCGAGGCGCTGCGGGCCGAGCGCGTCGACCCGGTTATCCGCCTGCTGGATGAAGCGGGGATGGTCACGACATTCCGGCTGCTGACCACGGGGGCGATTCCGCGCCCGGTGCTGGATGCCCATGCCGAACGCCTTCTGGGCCGCGCGCCCGATCCCTTGCCCGATGCGGCGCTTCTGGCGCGGTTCGAGGCCGTGCGGGTGCCCTCTTCGCCCTATGCCTATGCGCTGGACGTGACCGGCGAGACCGTGCTGGGCCTGATCGAGGCCGATCCTGTCCGCACCCCGACGGGTGAGGCGCTTCTGGCGGATGGCGACTGGCTGGCGCTGCAGGGGATCTGCGGCTAGGCGTTGCGCGCCCGGCAGAGGACCATGGCAGAAGGGGCTCTGCCCCTCTGTCCGGGCCTTTCGGCCCGGCCATTCACCCCGGGATACTTGGACCACGTCGAAGCGCAGCAGCTGGACGGGGCTTGCGCGGTGTCCGGCGGGTCAGTTGCCGCGCATGGGGACGCGACCGGTGTCCCAGAGGCGGGCCATCTGCTGGTCGCCACACACAGTGCGCGGGCCGCGGCGCGGGTTCAGGCGGCCATCCTCGAAGGCGCGGGCGTAGCCGCGGGGCACGGCGGGCAGGCTTGCAACCGGTCGGGCAAGCGGTGAGGGCGCACAGGCGCCCGCGACCCGGCCGGGTTCAACGATGGGGGCGGAAAGCCCTCCGGCGGTCGCGGGGGCCGCGGCGGCAAGGGCCATCGCGAGGGCGAGCATGGGGGCGAGGGGGATGTGGCGCAGCATCACGGGACCTCCGGTGAGTTGTCGCGGCAGCGTTGCCGGGAACGGGCCGTTTGGCAACCGCTACTTGGTGCCGAACATCCGGTCGCCCGCGTCGCCGAGGCCCGGCACGATGTAGCCGTGGTCGTTCAGGTGGCTGTCGAGCGCGGCGGTGACGATGGGCACATCGGGATGCGCCGCCTTCATCCGCGCGACGCCTTCGGGCGCGGCCAGCAGGCACAGGAACCGGATCTGCCGCGCGCCCTGCGCCTTGAGCAGGTCGACCGCCGCGGCCGAGGAATTGCCGGTGGCGAGCATCGGGTCGACCACGATGGAGATCCGGTCCTCGAGCTCGCTGGGCAGCTTGCAGTAATACTGCACCGGCTGCAGCGTTTCGGGGTCGCGGTAGAGGCCGACGAAGCCCACGCGTGCCGCGGGGACCAGTTCCAGAATCCCGTCCAGAAGGCCGTTGCCCGCGCGCAGGATCGAGACGAGGGCAAGTTTCTTGCCCTCGATCATGGGCGCGTCCATCGGGCAGAGCGGCGTTTCGATGCGTGTGGTGGTCATCGGCAGGTCGCGCGTGATCTCGTAGGCCAGCAGCAGGCTGATCTCGCGCAGGAGCTGCCGGAAGGACTTGGTGGAGGTGTCCTTGTCGCGCATCAGGGTCAGCTTGTGCTGCACGAGCGGATGATCGACGATGGTCAGGTGATTGGTCATGGCGGGCCCCCGGTTTTGTCCCGTGCTAGCGGGGCCGGGGGGCGCGGTAAAGGCGGCAATGGAGGCACGATGGGCTGGGTACAGGTCGGGGTGCGATCGACGCAGGATGTGGCGGCGCTGGTCGGGCGGCGCGTCCGGGTGCGGATGCCGCTGGCCTGCCACGGATACCGCGGGGCGACCGAGCCGGTCGGACCCTCGGTCCAGCTGGCCCTGGGGCGGACCGGGTTTGTGGGATTGCCCTATGGGGGAACCCTGCCCGGGGTCTGGGTGGTTCTGGCGATGCTGGACCCGCCGGAGCCTGCGGGACTGACCTGGGAGAGGTTCCTGAAGAACCCGGCGATGGTGAAGCACAGCCCTGTTCTTGTGGATGTCGCCACGTTCCGAACGCAGTTCCAGATCGAGGGGTAGGGCGCCGACGCACGGCGAGCGCCTGTCAGGCCGCCGCGTCGAGGCGCTTGGCGATGGCCTTGCGCAGGTTGTCGCCGCAGAATGCGGCGTCGATGGCCGTGCGGTTGAGCGTGGCGAACACGCCCTCGTCCCAGTCGAAGGCGCGGTGCAGTTCGTCGAACTCGCGCGCCATGGTGGTGTGGAAGAAGGGCGGGTCGTCGGTGCTGACCGTGACCTTGACCCCCCGGTCGAAGAGCCGCCCGATGGGATGGGCGCGGAAGGTGGGGTAGATGCCGAGGGCCACGTTCGAGCCGGGGCAGACCTCCAGCACCGTGCCGGATTCCGCGAGGTGGTCCACCAGCGCGTCGTCGGTCGCCGCGCGGACGCCGTGGCCGATACGGCTGACGCCGAGGGCCAGCGCGTCGCGCACTTCCTGCGGGCCGTTCCATTCGCCCGCATGGGCGGTGAGGCCCAGCCCCGCCTCGCGCGCGCAATCGAAGGACCAGGTGAAGTCCGCCAGTTTGCCCGCGCGTTCGTCGCCCGCGATGCCGAAGCCTGTCAGGAAGTCACCGACGGTTTCGGCGGCGCAGAGGGCGGTTTCGCGGGCCTTGGCGGGGCCGAAGTGGCGGATGCAGGTGACGATGGCGCGCATCGCGATGCCGTCCTGACGTTCGGCTGCTGCGGCGGCTTCCGCGATGGCGTGCAGGTACTCGCGCCAGGCCGACAGGTCGCGGTTGCCGCAGAAGTCGGGGGACAGGAAGGCTTCGGTATAGATCACGCCCGACGCGGCCGATTCCGCCAGCACGGCACGGGTGAGGCGGGCGTAATCGTCGGGGGTGGTGAGGACGGACGTCGCGGCCTCGTACACCTTCAGGAAGTGCCAGAAGTCGGTAAAGGCGTAGTTGCCCTGTTCATCGAAGATGCCGCCGATGTCGATGTGCTTTTCCCGGGCCAGCCCGCGGATGAAAGCAGGGGGTGCCGCGCCTTCGAGGTGGAGGTGGAGCTCGACCTTGGGGATCATGGGATCGGGGTTCCGTGTGGGCCGGGGGGGAGGCGCAGGTGGCGGGCCACGGTTTCGGCCACGTCGGCGAAGGCGACAAGGCCCGCGTCGCCCGTGCCCGCGCCGTGGATCAGGACTGGCACACGCTCGCGGGTGTGGTCGGTGCCGGGCCAGGTGGGGTCGTTGCCGTGGTCGGCGGTCAGGATCATCAGGTCGCCCGCGCGCAGCGCGGACAGCACGCGGGAAAGCTGGGCGTCGAACCATTCGAGCGCGCGGGCATAGCCCGACACGTCGCGGCGGTGGCCGTACAGGCTGTCGAATTCCACGAAGTTGGCGAAGGTGAGGGAGCCGTCGGCGGCGGTTTCCGCGCGGTGCACCAGCGCGTCCATCAGGGCGGCGTCGGACCCCTTGTCGAGCGTGTCGATGCCGCGGTGGGCGAAGATGTCGCCGATCTTGCCAATGGCGTGGGTGGTGCGGCCTGCGGCCTGCGCGCGGTCAAGGAGCGTGGGTTCGGGCGGTGCGATGGCATAGTCGCGGCGGTTCGTCGTGCGCTCGAACGCGTCGCAGGTGCCGCGGAAGGGGCGGGCGATGACGCGGCCCACCCGCATGGCGTGGAGCGTGGGGGCGAGGTCTTCGCAGAGTTTCAGGAGGCGCGGCAGGCCGAACCAGTCCTCGTGCGCGGCGATCTGGAACACGCTGTCGGCGGAGGTGTAGCAGATGGGCCAGCCGGTGCGCTGGTGATCCGCGCAGTGGGCGGCGATGATGGGGATGCCCGA
Source organism: uncultured Rhodobacterales bacterium (assembly GCA_964473055.1). Classification (GTDB taxonomy): domain Bacteria; phylum Pseudomonadota; class Alphaproteobacteria; order Rhodobacterales; family Rhodobacteraceae; genus UBA996. The sequence continues at coordinate 12,021 of CAYYOE010000034.1, forward strand.
GGCGTGGCAGTTGCCAAGGATGCCGTCGGTGCCGGCCAGTTCGCAGACCTTCGCCACAAGGTCGGGCGGGAAGGCGGGGGTCGTGTCGGGGAAATAGGTCCAGTCCCAGGGCACGGGGACGCCCGCGAGTTCCCAGTGGCCCGACGGCGTGTCCTTGCCGCGGGAGGTTTCCGTCGCGGCGGCCCAGCAGCCGGTGGGGGCGATGTCCCCGGTCAGGTCGAGGCCGGACGCGCTGCGCAGCGCGTGGAACAGGCCGAGGCGGGCGAGGTTCGGGACATTCAGGGGGCCGGTGCGGCCCTGTTCGGCGTGTCCACTAGCGCAGGCCTGCGCGATGTGGCCGACCGTGTTGGCGCCGGTGTCGGGCAGCGTGCCGTTGAAATAGGCGCCTGCGTCGGGGGCGCCGCCGATGCCGACCGAGTCCATGACGATCAGGAAGGCGCGTGGCATCAGGGCACGGTCGCGTGGATGAGCGGCAGGGCGGCAGGCGCCGTATCGGCGACGGTCGCGGCGGCCTGCACTGCGGCGATGGCGCGGGCGGCGGCCTCGGGCGTCGCGGCGTGGACGCGGGCGATGGGGTCGCCCGGCGCGATCCGGGCGCCGAGTTCGGCGACGTGGGACAGGCCGACGGCGGGGTCGATGGTCTGGCCGAGGTCCAGCCGTCCGCCGCCGAGGCGGACGACGGCCTCGCCCAGCGCGAAGCCGTTCCAGGCAGCGATGACGCCGTCGCGGGGGGAGGGCACGTCCTGCACCACGGGTGCGGCGGGCAGCTGCGTCGCCCAACGGTCGGTGAAATCGGCGGGGCCGCCCAGCGCGGCGACCATGCGGGCGAAGCGGTCCATGGCGGCGCCCGAGGCAATGGCCTGCCGGATGCGGGCGGCGCCTGCCGCGCGGTCCGGGGCAAGGCCCGCCAGTGCGAGGGCTTCGCCCCCGAGGTCGGCGGTGACGGACATCAGGCGGCCAACCGCCAGATCGCCCGACAGGACCGCCATCGCCTCGGCCACCTCGAGCGCGTTGCCGCAGGTGCGGGCGAGGGGCTGGTTCATGTCGGTGATCAGGGCCGAGGTCCGGCAGTCCGCGCCGTTGGCCGTGTCCACCAGCGAGACGGCCAGCGCCTGGGCCGCGTCGGCGGTGCGCATGAAGGCGCCCGAGCCTACCTTGACGTCCAGCACCAGCACATCCAGCCCGGCCGCGAGCTTCTTCGACAGGATCGACGCGGTGATGAGGTCGATGCTTTCGACGGTCGAGGTCACGTCACGCAGCGCGTAGAGGCGGCGGTCGGCAGGGGCGATCCCGCGGGACGCCGCCACGATGGCGCAGCCGATGTCATGGGTGATCGCGCGGAACCGGTCCTCGGGGACTTCGGTCGTCAGGCCGGGGATGGCTTCAAGCTTGTCGAGCGTGCCGCCGGTGTGGCCAAGCCCGCGGCCCGAGACCATCGGGTTGAAGGCCCCGCAAGCGGCGAGCGCGGGGGCAAGGATCAGCGACACCACATCGCCCACCCCGCCGGTCGAATGCTTGTCCACCACCGGGCCGGGAAGGTCCCAGGACAGGACTGCGCCCGAATCGCGCATGGCGAGCGTCAGGGCCACGCGGTCGTCCTGCGTCAGGCCCTTGAGGAACGCCGCCATGGCAAAGGCTGCGCCCTGCGCATCCGACACCGACCCGTCGGCCAACCCCCGCGCGAAATCCAAGGCGTCGGGCGCGGACAGGCCATGCCCGTCGCGCAGGGCCGCGATGATGCGCCGGGCTTCAAGGATGGGGGTGTCGCTCACTCGGGCAGGTCCGAGGGCAGGAAGGCGCCGGGCAGCAGTTCGGCCACCGTCATGGTCAGGGTCGCGCCGGACAGGTTCACCATCGTCACGGGCACGTCCGGCCCGGCGAATTCGGCGATCTTCTGGCGGCAGCCGCCGCAGGGGGCCACAGGGCCCGGCGCGTCGGCGATCACGGCAAGCGCCGCGATCCGCGTCTCGCCTGCCGCGACCATGGCGGCGATGGCCCCGGCTTCCGCGCAGGTGCCCTGCGGGTAGGCAGCGTTTTCCACGTTGACGCCCAGGTGAATGTTGCCCGTGGACGTCAGGATTGCCGCGCCCACCTTGAAGCGGGAATAGGGTGCGTAGGCGTTCGGCATCACGGCGTGCGCTGCGGCGATCAGGTCATCGGTCGTGGTCATCGAGGGTCCCCCTGTCGGGTGCGATCCTCTCCCCTCGCGCGGTCCGGGGCAAGGGGCGACTGGGGCCGCTCAGGCCGGGACGGGGGCCTCGGCCAGCCAGCGGATGTCGAGGGGTTCGACCCAGTCGGCGTGGTCGCCCGCCACGCGCATCGGGCCGCCCAGCACCTTCGCCTCTACCCAGAGGCCTGCCACGCGGTAGCGGTGCCCAAGCGAGTGGCACAAGGCCACGCGCCAGCCGGGGCGGGGGTTCAGCGCCGGTTGCACGGGGCCGAGGGCGCCCTTGATGTGGTGCGCGATGTCCCAGGCGCGGGTGCCGAAGGCGTCGCGGGTGACGGCCCAGCAATGGCCGTCGCGTGCCGCGCCATGCGTTTCCTCGGGAAAGAACACGCCGTAGACATAGGCCGCCTGCAGCCCCGCCGCGCGAGCGGCGGCGACAAAGTAGGTGTGGATGTCGACGCAGGACCCCTCGGTCAGGCCGCAACCAAGGTAGGGCACCTCGTCATGGCCGTCGGTGAACTTCGCCTCGGGGTGGCCGTAGGCGAAGCGCGCCTGCGTTTCGCGCGCGAGGGCCAGCGCCGGATCGGCCGCGCCCCCGGCGATCTGCGCGGCGGCCTCGGCCAGTGCTGTGGCAGGGCGGGTCCAGCGGGTATCGCGCGGGCGGAAGGCCGCGTCGGGCCAGTCGGCGGCAGGCGCGGGGTCCAGCGCCCAGGTCAGGGTGATGTCCCCGCCTTCGGGGCGGAGGACGACAGCGGCCTGATCTGTTTCGGCCTCGCGCGCGATCCCGGTGATCGTCGCACCGGTCACCGTCAGTCCGATGACTGCCGCGCCCGGCATGGTCATGCCGAGGGGCGCAAGGTGCAGGGCATCGTCCGGGGGCCTGAAGGCCATGGTCAGCCGGGCTGCGGGCGTCACAGCGCCCCCCACATCTGGAACGTCAGGCCAGCGATGAAGGCCCCGCCCAGCGACAGCGCGAGGTACAGGCCGAAGACCTGCGGACGCACCAGCGCCCAGACGGCGATGGCGGCAGGCAGGCTGGTGACGCCGCCCGCCACGAGGAAGGCCATCCCGGCGCCGGGCGCCATGCCCTGTCCCAGAAGCCCGCCCACCAGCGGCAGCGCGGCGTAGCCATTCAGATAGGCCGGCACCCCCACCAGCGTGGCGGTGAGGATCGGCAGAATCCCCTCGCCGCCCACGGCGCGCACGACGAGGTCGGCGGGAAGGTAGGCGATCATCAGGCTTTCCAGGACGAAGGCCAGCGTCAGCCATTGCAGCAGGAACAGCGTGATCTTGACGCCCTCGCGCCGGAATTTGGTGACCCGTTCGGGATCTTCCCAGAAGCGCCAGACCACCGGCTTGACGGTGCGCACCTTGGCACCACCGCAGCCGCCGTTGCCGATACCGGGGCGCAGCGGGTCCGTCAGGGCGCCCGCAGAGGAGAGGCCCATGACGACGAAACCGCCGGCGAGGCCGAGGGCTATGGCCGCAAGTGTCTTGGCGACCGCGAATTCCAGCCCCAGAACGCCGGTGGTCAGCACGAACATGGAGGGGTCCATGATCGGCGAGGCCAGCCAGAAGGCCATGACCGCCGAAAGAGGCACGCCCATGGCAAGCAGGGCCGCGATCAGCGGGATCACACCGCAGGAGCAGAACGGCGACAAAGCGCCCGCGAGGGCAGCGACCAGGATCATTGTCGCAGGGGCGCCAGAGAATGCGCGGGCAATCAGCCCGTCGGCGCCGCTGGCGCCCGCGTAGGCGGCGATGGTGATGGACAGGACCAGGAACGGCGCCACTCCGGCCAGCGCTTGCCCCGTGAAGCCGAGCGAGGCCAGCGCCTGCGGCGGGGCGAGAATGGCCTGCACCACGAGAATCAAGGCGATGGCAAGCCAGACCCGTTGCTTCTGCCAAAGGTGCGACAGGGCCGCAGGCAGGCGCGGCGGTACGGGGTGGGACAGGTCCGTCATTTCGGTTCCTCTAGGAATATAGTTATGTCAGGTCGCAGCATCACGCAGCAACCTCGGACCCGGAGACGCCCGTGCAGCAGGCGTCGGTCAGATAGGACAGCGTGGCGGTCACCGTGTCGAAGGCCACGCGGTTCACGGTTTCGCGCCCCCGGCGTTCCTGTGTCACCAGTCCTGCGTCGACCAGCGCGCTGAGATGGTGGGCAAGCGTGGAGGGCGCGAGGCCCGTGTGGGCGCCGATTTCGCCGACGATGGCCCCATCATGGCCCGCCCGGACGAGGAAGCGGAAGATATGCAGTCGCGCCTCGTGTCCGAGGGCCGAGAGACGGCGGGCTATGATCTGATCTGCGGCTTGGGGCGGTGTCATGTCGGCACTATTAAACCGGTAATCCGGTTTTGTCGAGATGTCATTTTCTGACGCTGCGGAAACTCTTGCTGCGGGCGTGGCGGACCGGGGGTAGACTGGCCGGTGTCCACGCCCCCCACCTGCGAAAGGCACAGCGATGGCCGATCTTGCCAACCAGCCCCGCGTCTCGGACGACCCGGGCAGCCTGCGCCAGCGGATCGTCGACCTGCTGGAATACCTCTATGGCCCCCTGATCGTGTCGGTGGGCTTCTTCTTTCTCTATGCCTTTGCCGACCCCGCGCAGGAGGCCCTGTTCGGGATCGCCACGGATTTCGCCACCTTGCGAGCCGGGCTGGAAGACGGGGCCGGTGGACTGGATTGGGTGATCCTGGTGCGCGCGGGCTACGGACTGTTCGCGCCATTGCTGATGACCTATGCGCTGTGGATCGCGGCGCGGTTCGTCCTGCAGATCTATTCGGTCGCCCCGTCCTGGGAACGTGATGCGCTGCTGGTCGCGGTGCCGCTGTTGCCGAGCCTCGCCATGGTCATCGGCCCGGTCCGGGCGGCCCTGTCGTCCGGGGCCCGTGCGCCGACCGAGGCGCTGGGCCTGCCGGGCGGAGTGCTGGCAGACGGCGATCTGCGCACCGAGCTTTTCTGTCTGGCGCTTCCGGGCGTGTTCGGGTGCCTGCTGATCGCGATCTACTTCATCGCCCGCTGGGA